>JACCQV010000169.1 GCA_013813945.1 Deltaproteobacteria bacterium
GCGTCAGGGTGCAGCCCGTCACGCAGGCGATGTCGATGCTGACGTTCACGGTCGACGAGCCGGTCTCGCCCGACGTGCTGCTGTATGCAGCTGTGTTGGTGAGCGTCGTGGGACCGCACACCGAGGAGTTGATCGAGATCGGGTACGTGAAGGTCTTCGTGCCCTGGCTCGCGCACACCTCGCCGAGTCCGCCTGGAACCTGGGTGTCCGTCACCGTGACGCAACCGTCGACGGTGGTCGTCGGCGTCGACGAGAACGTGACCGGAACCGTGACGGTTGCGCTGCCGACCATGCTGCCCGCGGCTGCAGTCGCGGTCGCCGTGTTCTGTCGCGCGCTGCCGTCGGCCGGCGCCGCGGTGTACGTGCACGACAGCGTCTCAAGCGGAGACAGGGTCACGGGCCACGTCACACCCGCGCCGCAATCGAGGGCGATGTCGCCGAAGTTCGTCATGCTGTCGGTGACGCTCGAGAGCACGGCGTCGAACGTCGGATCGGGGTTCGTGACGGTGATGGTGCCTCCGACTCCCCAGCCGCTGTCCGAGGACGTCGACGAGACGACCACGTTGAACAGGAGGTCGTAGACCTGGTTGAACGACAGCAGGAGGTTCGTCTGCGCGGCCGACTTCTGGATCGTCCAGTCGTGGCTGCGCGTCCACGACGTCGAAGCCGTCTTCGAGACGAGGACGTCGAGGTCGTAGCAGAAATTGACGTGCGAGATGTCGGCTTGCTGGCCGCCGTTGTTGTTCGGCGTGATCAGCCCGTTGGCGCCGAACGATTCCGGGTTGTACGCGTAGTTGAACGCGCCGTCGCCGGCCTTCATGAGGACCGCGTCGATCCCGATGGTCGACGACCAGTTCATCGTCTTGGAATTGGTGAACGTGAACTTGAGCGTGGCGCCGCCCGCGAGCGGGTACGTTTGTTCGACGCCGATCGGCGGGCTGTCCACCTTGAGCTCGTGCGCGTAGCCGAGATCGGCGCAGGTTGGATTACCGGGCAAGTACGGCGTCTGCACGTCCGAGCGGCTCTCGGTGTCGCCTAGGTCCGAGTCATCCGTGAACCCGACACACGCCCCTGCATACAGAATAGAACCCGCGATAAATGCACGAACCAACACAGCTGCCTCCAATGAAAACGGTTTGAGTGTGCGCGCGTGCCACAGCATCCTACATGCCAAAAATGCACACACGCCAAACTTCCGTTTTTATTGCGGCTGGTTAGCAACTACCCCGGCTACCCGTGACAACGTGTCACGATGCTCCGCTCCCGTAAGGCCGCTAACTGGCGACCCGACTAGCCAGTGTTCATCTGACACGGGTTTGTGAGCTTGATGGCAACTGCGCCGGTCCACCCGGAGCCCCCCAGCGTGCGAGGTACCGTTCATCAGGCTCGCCGTCGTCGCTGCTCTCTAGCCGTCAACTCCACTTTTGGACGGCCCAGCCACGCTGCCGTGCGTGGCGGCGCAGCCGGGTATCCGGGTTGACTGCGATCGCGGTCCCGACGCGCTGGAGCATCGGGAGATCGTTGTAGCTGTCGGAGTAGAAGTAGCTCGCGGCGAGATCGATGCCGTGCTTGCTCGCCCAGCGCTCCGCGAGCGTCACCTTGTGACGGCCGAAGCACAGCGCGCTCGCCTTGCCGGTGAACGCGCGGGTCCGCGCATCGACCTCGAGCTCGCTCGACAGGACGTGCTCGATGCCGACACCGCGGGCGACGGGGCGCGCGGCGTAGCAGGTCGAGCCGGTGGCGAGAACAATGGCGTGACCGGCGCGGCGATGGTGCTCGACGGCAACGCGGGCCGCGGGCGCGACCTCGCGGGCGATGTGCTCGCGGTACCAGATCTCGCACTTCGCGATCATCTCCTCCTCGGAGTTGCCGCGAAGGTCGAGGCACAGCCGCGTGAACACCGACTCCATGTCGAGGACCGCGAGCTTGTACAGCGCGCTCCAGTAGATCACCTTCGCGATCATCGCGCGCGGCAGCTCACCGCGACGATACAGAAACCGCGTGTACGACATGCCGGTGTCCACGCGCAGGAGCGTGTTGTCCATGTCGAAGAACGCGGCGATCGTCACGGTCGCGCGTTCCCTCGCGGCACCACCGTCGAATCGAACTGGACACCGTTGGCGTCGATCGCATGGAGCAGGAGCTCGTTCTCCCTGACCTCGACCTGGACGAAGTGAATCACTTCATCGCTGAATGCGGTGAACGACGACACGCCGACGTCATACGTGCCGCGGCCGCCGCCGCCGGTGACCACGTAGGCAACGCCGTTTTGCGGAACCATCCGCTCGTAGTCGTGATCGTGGCCGGCGAGGACGAGCTGCACGTCGTGCTTCTCGAGGACCGGCGCCAGCAGCCCACGCAGCCGGGTGTCCGAGCCGTGGTTGCCGGAGGAGTACGGTGGGCGGTGGAGATAGACGATCTTCCACGGCGCCTTGCTCGCGGCGAGATCCGCATCGAGCCACTTCGCCTGCGTCGCGTAGTCCGACTCGGTGTCGAGGGCCACGAAGTGCACCATGCCCCAGTCGTACGAGTACCACTTCTCGCCGCTATCGCCGGGTAGCGCGAACACGTCGCGGAACGGTGCGCCCGACAGCGTCTTGTAGTCGTGGTTGCCGGCCGCCGGATAGAACGGCAGCGAGGAGAACATCTCGGCGTACACGCCGAACACGTTGTCCTCGTACTCGCCGATCGTGCCGCTGTCATAGGCGACGTCGCCGGTGTGGATGATCAGATCGTAGGGCACGTCGAGCATCCGCTCACGCAGCGCGTACTGATCGCTGCCTCCGCCACCGGAGTCACCGAATGCGAGGAACCGCACTGGCTTGGTGCTCTCCGCGCGCGGCGCGGTCCGCATGCCGATTCGTTCGGTCAACGGCGCGGCCGCCCCGAGCGCGTAGCAGTAGACCGTATCCGGCTCGAGGCCGGTGATCGTGGCCCACATCTGGGTCTCGCCCGTCGACCGTTGCGCGCTGCGCTGCACGATCGCCGGCGCGGTCGTCACGTACTCACCCCTCGGCGTGGTCACCACGACGTGCTCACCGGCCGGAGCCGTCGTCACCCAGCCGATCATCGCGGACGATGTCGTCACCTGCTGGAGATACGGCGCGCGCTGGATGACAGCGCCGGCATCGGTCGCACTGCCCTCCCCGCACGCAGCACGCAGCTCGTGCAGCGGGGAGCGGCGCTCCGCAGCGTTGGACATATCGCCGAGCTTCGTCGCTCCGATATTTCCTGATTGATTCTGGTCACACGCGGCAAACGCCGCGACAACGATCGCGCTTGTGATCTTCACCCGGCGGTTCGTGTAGCACTCACCAGCCGCGTGGCCAGGTCGAACGTTCAGCGGAGCACCATGAGGTCGAGAAACCGGATCAGGATGTTCGATCCTGCGTGCGTGAGCGTTGACGCGAGGATCGAGCCCGTCGCCGAACGCATCCAGCCGAACAACAGGCCCGGGAAGAACGTCGCGAGCGCGCGTGGATCCCCGTCCTTGGGTAGGTGGATCAGCGCAAACGCGAGCGCCGACAGCACCAGCGCTAGACCTACACCACCGCCCAGGATCCGGCGCTTTGGCGGAAACCGATGCTCGAGAAGGCCGAGCAGGAAGCCGCGGAAGAACAGCTCCTCGGGGAGGGCGACGACGATCAGCTGCACGGCACAGAACTCGGCGAGCTTCCACGTCAGCTCAGGCGCGTGGAGCCCGGCGAGCCCGCCGTAGCGAGTGCACATCTTCCGCGGCACGAGGTGCTCGAGCACACTGCCGTTGCAGGCGATCTCGTAGAACGCGAAGTAGCCGAGCGCGAAGATCGGAAAGATCACCGCGATCGCGGAGATCGCCGTGATCACACCTTGCTTCACCGGCGACGCGTGAAACGCATAGTCGACGAGATCCTCCTTGCGGCGCCACGCGACGTAGACGGGCACGTACAGGAACAGCACTGCGACGAGCGCCGAGCCAAGGTGCCCGATCGCCGGCAGCGTGATGTCGATGCGCACCAGTGCGGTGACGAGCACAGCGACGACGACCCACGCGATCAGCGCATCGCGACCGCTCGTGCGTGGATCGCTGCGAAGCCCGGGCGCCGTCACATCGCTACGGTACCCGATCGGCGATCAGTTCGAGCGCAGCGGATCGTACGAGCCGGTGATCACCGTGTCGGCGATGACCTGAGTCTGCAGCTGCGCGATCAGCTTCAGCTGGTCGGCGTCGAGGTCCGCCTGGGTCGGGTAGCCCCACGCCTGGACGTACGCGACCGTGGTCGGGTTCATCTCGATCGCCATGAACAACCCGTCCTTGGACGAGTGCCTCTGCTGCGAGTGGCGGACCGGGAGGCCGACCGACGACGAGAAGTAGTAGGCGTCGACGCCCTCGAGGGGAGTGGCCGTGTTCGGCGTGCTCGAGACGGTCGCGATGAAGTTCGAGATCTCGTCGCCGTTACAGTCGCGGACCGCTCCGGCGAGGATGCCCGTGCCCGGCGTGCGAGAGACGCCGATCAGGGCCGGCAGCGTCGCGCCGGTCGCGGTGGACACGCTCTGGATCCGGCCGACCACCTGGGGGTCCATGTTCGGCATCGCCTGGTTCAGCGTCTGGTTCAGCAGCAGCGTGTCCAGCGCGTTCGGGTTGATCATCTTGTAGCCGAACCGCTTGGTTCCCGCGGGGATCTCGACGCTGACGGTCGCGCCTGACGACGTCGACACGTACGGGCCACCCGGGAATGGCGTTCCCGCGTCCTGGTTCGCGAACACGGTCACGGTGGTGTTGGGGACGAGATTTCCACTCTGGAAGTCCTCGACCTTGGTGTCGATCGTCACCGCCGTGGTGTTCGCGACGTCCGCGTTCGGCGTGTTGAGGCAGGCAAGGTTCGCCGGCCCGATCTCGGCCCAGGTGTCCGGAGCCGTCTCCATGTTCGCCTTGAGCGGCGCGATCGGCTTGCTGAAGCCGACGTCCTTGATGGGGGCATCGACCATCGGAGGCGCGTCATCCCCGCCGCATGCGGCGAGCGAGGCGAGCCCAATGAATGAGACGAACGTGAAAGTCGAGGATAGGCGCATGAACGGCTCCCGGCGAAAGATGGTGCGTTTTAGCGGCCCTGCGTCGCCGGATCAACCATTTCCCACCCCGGGCCGGGAGCAATGTGACGCCTTGCGCGTCTGGCACTGCGGCCGGTACAACGCAGGCCCATGGCCAGGAACATTCGTGAGCTTCTCGGCGAGCACGCCACCCTGCTCGATCACAAGAGCAAGACCATCCCCGCGAGCCTCTTGACGCTGCCGTCGCCGAGCTACATCGACGACATCTATGCGCGCAGCTCGGACCGCACGCCGCGTGTCCTCGGCTCGCTCAACCAGATGTTTTCCCACGGCCGGCTGGCGAACACGGGTTACGTGTCGATCCTGCCCGTCGATCAGGGCATCGAGCACTCGGCCGGAGCGTCATTCGCGCCGAACCCGGCGATGTTCGATCCCGAGAACATCATCAAGCTCGCGATCGAGGGCGGCTGCAGCGCGGTCGCCTCGACGTACGGCGTCCTCGGGATCACGGCGCGCAAGTATGCGCACAAGATCCCGTTCATCGTGAAGATCAACCACAACGAGCTGCTCAGCTACCCGAACACGTACGACCAGACGCTGTTCGGCAACATCCGCCAGTGCTTCGACATGGGCGCGGTCGGTGTCGGCGCGACGGTGTACTGGGGCGCGCCCGAGTCCCGTCGCCAGCTCACCGAGATCGCGAACGCGTTCGCCGAGGCGCACCAGCTCGGCATGTTCACGGTGCTGTGGTGCTACGTCCGCAACAACGCGTTCAAGACCGCGGCGGGCGATCAGAGCCTCACGGCGGATCTCACCGGCCAGGCCAACCACCTCGGCGTGACGATCCAGGCGGATATCATCAAGCAGAAGCTTCCCGAGCTGAACGGCGGCTACAACGACCCCGCGCTCAAGGGGCTCGGCAAGACCCACAAGAAGGTCTACACCGATCTGACGAGCGACAACCCGATCGATCTGACGCGCTATCAGGTCGCGAACTGCTACATGGGCCGCGTCGGGCTCATCAACAGCGGCGGCGCGTCCGGTGAGAGCGATCTCCGGGATGCGGTGATCACCGCGGTGGTCAACAAGCGAGCGGGCGGAATGGGCCTGATCGCCGGTCGTAAGGCGTTCCAGCGTCCTTTCAAGGAGGGTGTCGACCTGCTCGAGGCGATCCAGGACGTCTATCTCGCAAAAGACGTGACCGTCGCTTAGACGGTCGCTTAATTGATAAGCTGACCGCATGGCGAGGCTGGGTGAGCTGTTGCTTGCCGCCGGACTGCTCACCCCCGAGCAGCTCGAGCGCGCCCTCCGCGCGCAGGTCATGTGGGGTGCCCGCCTCGGCACCAACCTCGTCGAGCTCGGGCTCATCGAGCTCGATCAGCTGACGGTCCACCTCGGGCGCCAGCACAACCTGCCGGCGGCGCTCGCTCGCCACTTCGAGAAATGTGATCGCGAGCTGCAGCTG
>JACCQV010000178.1 GCA_013813945.1 Deltaproteobacteria bacterium
GAGCTGCAGAACCGCCAGCAGGAGCTTCACGAAACGAACCGGCGGCTGGAGCAGCAAGCCGAGCGCCTCCAGGCCTCTCAGGAAATGCTCCGGCAGCAGCAGGAAGAGCTGCAGCAGACGAACGAGGAGCTCGAGGAGAAGGCGGTCCAGCTCTCCGATCAGAAGGCGGAGGTCGAGAAGAAGAACAAGCAGGTCGAGCTTGCCCGTCAGGAGCTCGAGGAGAAGGCGGAGCAGCTCGCGCTCACGTCGAAGTACAAGTCGCAGTTCCTCGCCAACATGTCGCACGAGCTGCGGACGCCGCTGAACTCGCTGCTGATCCTCAGCCGCCAGCTCGCGGACAACATCGAAGGCAACCTCACCGACAAGCAGATCCGGTATGCCGACACGATCCGTCAGGCCGGTACGGATCTGATGACCCTCATCAACGAGATCCTCGACCTCGCGAAGATCGAGTCCGGAACCATGGCCGTCGATATCGGTCAGGTCCGGTTCGGCAACCTGCGCGACTACGTGGACCAGACGTTCCGTCAGGTCGCGGAGGAGAAGGGGCTGCAGTTCCAGGTCGAGCTCGACGCGGAGCTTCCGGGCTCGATCGACACCGACGACATGCGACTCCGTCAGGTGCTCCGCAACTTGCTGAGCAACGCGATGAAGTTCACGGAGCGTGGTCGGGTCGCTCTGCGCGTGTTCCGCGCGGCGCCCGATGTCATCGGGTTCGCGGTCACCGATACCGGAATCGGCATCCCGAAGGACAAGCAGCGGCTGATCTTCGAGGCGTTCCAGCAAGCGGACGGTTCGACCAGCCGCAAGTACGGCGGCACCGGGCTCGGCCTCGCGATCTCGCGTGAGATCGCCGGTCTGCTCGGTGGTGACCTCCGCGTCGACTCGACGCCGGGCACCGGCTCGACGTTCACCCTGTTCCTGCCGACCGTGTACAAGGTTCAGGCCCGCGAGGCGCGCGAGCGCCAGCAGCAGCGCGTGGCTGCGGCAGCGCAGTCCGTGATCGATGCGGCGCAGCTCTCGGGCGAGGCCGCGGTCACCGAGACGATCCACATCCCGAAGGAGATGCCGGCGATCTCGCCGGTACCGCTGACGCGAACGGTCGCCGATGACTACGCCGAGCTCGAGCCGGGCGACCGGGTATTGCTCGTGATCGAGGACGACGTGACGTTCGCGACCACCCTGCTCGAGATGGGCCGATCGTCCGGCTTCAAGGGTGTCGTGGCGACGAGCGGCGCGCAGGCTCTCGAGCTCGCACGCACCGTCAAGCCGGATGCCGTGACGCTGGATCTTCGGCTCCCTGACATCGATGGCTGGGTGCTGCTCGACAGGCTGAAGCACGACCCGTCGACGCGGCACATTCCGGTGCACGTGATCTCCGGCCTCGACGAGGAGCGCCGCAGCTTGCAGAACGGCGCGCTCGGCTTCCTCCAGAAGCCGGTCACCGTCGAGAGCCTGCAGAGCGGCCTCGGCGACATCAAGGAGTTCGTCGAGAAGCGGGTGAAGAGCCTGCTCGTCGTCGAGGATGATCCGGTCCAGCAGCAGGCAATCACCGACCTGATCGGTGATGGCGACGTGCAGACGACGAGCGTGTCGTCGGCCGAGGGTGCGCTGCAGTCGCTGCAGGAGAAGAACTACGACTGCGTCGTCATGGACCTGCGCCTGCCGGGCATGTCCGGGTTCGAGCTCATCGAGCGGATCAAGGCCGACCCGCGGCACCGGCGCTTGCCGGTGATCGTCTACACCGGCCGCGAGCTGACCGACGAGGACAAGGGTCGCCTGCACGGTCTGGCGCAGACCGTGATCATCAAGGACGTGACCACGATGGAGCGCCTCCTCGACGAGACGGCGCTGTTCCTTCACCGCGTCGAGGCGAACCTGCCCGAGCGCAAGCAGCGCGTGCTGCGGCGCCTGGCGAAGAGCGATCCGCAGCTCGCGGAGCGCAACGTGCTGGTCGTCGACGACGATCTGCGCAACATCTTCGCGCTGACCTCGCTGCTCGAGGGTCACAAGATGCACGTGCAGTACGCCGAGAACGGTCGCCGCGCGCTCGCCAAGCTCGAGGAGAACCCGAACATCGACGTCGTCCTGATGGACATCATGATGCCGGAGATGGATGGCTACGAGGCGCTCCGCAAGATCCGCGAGAAGGCCCAGTGGAAAGACCTCCCCGTGATCGCGCTGACTGCCAAGGCGATGAAGGGCGATCGCGAGAAGTGCCTCGAGGCCGGCGCGTCGGACTACATCACCAAGCCGGTCGACGCCGACCAGCTGCTGTCACTGCTGCGCGTCTGGCTCTACCAGGCCTAGCGACGCTTTCGACTCCGAGCTCTCGATCGCGAGATCGTCAGGCGCGTGCGACCAGCGGAGCAGCCCTCCGCTGCTTCGCTCCAGATCCCGCCGCTTCAGCCCTTCGACGACACCCTGCGGAACGGCTTCTCGATCCGATCAGGCCAGCTCGGGGGTGGCGGCTCGATATCCTTGGGTCCGGTGAACACGAAGACCGTCCCCGTGGCATCGACGGTGCTGGTGATGTCCCGCGCCGATGACGAGACGTTCAGGGTGATGAACGCCTTGCCACCACGCGGTGGGTACTTGACCAGTGCGTCGGAGATGTAGATCCAGTAGCGGAGCCAGAACGAGTTGTTGCTGACGTCGCAGTCGTCGCCCTCGACGTTGATCGTCATCGAGAAGCTAGCCTTGAACGCATCGACCATCGGCTCGACATACTTCAAGTTGTTCAGTCGGTCGTTGTTGCTCTGGGTCTCGATCCGCTCCCACTCGTTACCGGTCAACATCTGCGCGTACGTCGCCACGTTACGCGCATAGCTCATCGCGCGGCCGACCGCGTTGCGATCCTTGTCGTGCACCATCTTGTTCAAGCAGGCCGGGCCGACCTCGAGCGTCGTCAGCTTGCTGATCACGAAAGCCTTGTTCCAGGAGCTGGAGACCTCCTTGACCTCGAACGCGAAGTCGTCGAGCTGGGGAGCCGCCGGGCCCGCCGCCGGTTGCAAGCCGCCACCGCTCGAGTCGCCGGAGCTGCCCGACGCGCCCCCGGCCGACGCACCCCCGCCAGACGGCGGCGGTCCGGATCCATTCGGCCCACCAGAGCTACCGAGCTGATAGCCGCCGCCGCCGACACAGGCGGACGTAGCAACCAGGAACGCGAACGCAGACAGCCGAACGGGTTTGGACATGGCGTGAACTCTTGCACAGCACGTACCGTCCCTTACAAGCGGCCACGAAGAAATTCCGTTGATCGCATCTGCCACGAATCAGCACGTGTCGGCTTGCACCCATCACGTGTCGGCTCGCACCCATCACGTCGGCGAAGGTCCTCGACCCGAAGCTGACCAAGGCTCGCGTTTTTGGTTTCCACCTGGGGAGCGCCCGCGTATGGTCCGCGGCTCGATGCGCCCCCTCGTCCTCGTCGGCCTACTCGCTGCGTGCGGCTCCCTCGGCGAGTCGAAGCCCGATGCGCCCGGTGGTGGCGATGCAGCGCCCGATGCGCCCGCGGATGCAGCAACCAGCGTGCCGCTCGCCGGCTTCGGCGACCTCGGCGGGATGTGCGGCGCGCTGAACGACGCCGAGCTGACCGGGACGAGTCCGTCCATCATCCATGCGACGCTGATGTTCTCGCGCCGCTACAACGACCCCGCTGACCGCCCCCTGCTCACCACCGGGGGCGCGCGGATGATGACAACGCCCAACGCAGGCGGCAGCTCCGGCATGTCGGAGGCCTTCGCGTACGAGCAGCTCGCCCGCTGCGAGCTCGCACCGCTGCTCAAGACCGAGACCGAGATCGTCTACGACACCCTCGGCAAGATCACGGATCTCATGGTCAGCATCGATGGCCACAAGCTCGGCGTGAGCGTGACGCGCGCGGTCGCTTATCCGTTCGGCCAGCCGTACACGCTGTCATCGGCGACGACGCTGCTCATGCGCAAGCTCGAGGATATCCAGCTGTCGACCGCAAACGTGTCGGCGGCCGACCGGTGGGAGAAGCAGGTGCTCGCGTACATGTCGTGGGACGACCAGTCGACGGCGATGCTCGACCAGGCTTGGGCCAGCATCGACCCCTCGATCAAGGCCGACACGATCCTGATCATCACCACGACGCACGGCGACGATCAGTTTCTCTACTCGAACAACTGAGCGGCGCGACTGGTTCCGGGATATTCACGGTCGAGTGAACGCCCGGCCGCGTTCGAGTGCCGTGATCGCGCGCTCGAGGTCGGGGCGCGGGCCGATCTGCTGCCGCGTGTCGCCGAGCTGCGGGGTGCCGGTGCTGCGGAGAAGATCGCGGATCTGTGTCGGCGTCAGCAGAGCGCCGCGGCTCTTCGCGTGACCCTGGACGATCACCGCGGCGCCGGCGACGATCGGAGATGCGCTCGACGTGCCGGCGAACTCTCCCGTGTAATGACGATCCGCGCCGGAACACGCCTGGAGATCGCCGTAGTCGAGCGTCGCGACCTTGCGGCCCCAGCCCTGGACGTCGACGCGCCCGCCGTAGTTCGAGAAGTCGAGGCGCTCGCGATCCGCGAACCCGGCGCGAGGTGGTCCGCCCGCCCCGACCATGATGGCGCCGGAGTCGCGCTTGACGCGATCGAACTTGCGCTTGTACGTCGCATGGTCGAGGTCCTCGCCGCCGTTGCCCGCGGCTTCGACGACGACGACACCACGCTTCGTGGCGGCCTTGATCGCATCGAACACGTCGTCCCAGTACTCGACCGGCACGTAGCGGCCGCGCGGGCCACCGCCCTGCAGCTCGATCAGCAGCACGTCGCCCGGACGTAGATTGTTCGCGGCCACGTCGATCGCATTCGCGACCGTGGTCCCGCCGATCGACGACGTGAACACGCGCTCGACATCGGGGGCGATCCCGACGACACCCTTGCCATTGTCCCGGCCGACGACCTCCCCGAGCACCGCGGTCCCGTGTGCACGCCACGCAGGATCGCGGAACTTCTGGCCGTGAACGTGCTTGATCCGGTCGCCCGGGAGATCCTCGTGCTGGTCGTTCCACCCGCCCTCGATGTCGGCGAACCACACGCCCGCTCCCCGCTGGCCGCGCCGCCACGCCGCGGGTGCATCGATGCCGTGCGGCGCCGGGCCGAGGTAGCCCTGATATGACTCGAAAGATGGCGTCGTCACCGGGCAGCTCTCGTCTGCGTTTGCGCGCGTGTCCTCGCTGCTCGTCGCGAGCGTGATCTCCGGCGCGATGAACGCCTGGTCGACGTCGCGATCGAGCCGCAGCCGCGCGAGGACGACGTCGGCGTGCATCCGCGTCGGGACCAGAACCCGAACCCAGCGTGCGCGATCGTCGAACGTCGTCACGGACAGCTCGGTGAACAGCGGCGTCACGCCGATCGCCAGGCCCGCCTTGATTTCCTCCTCGAGACCGACCGTCGCCGCGACGATCGAGAGCTGCACCGTCGTGTCACCCGACGCTGCGAGCTTGACGTGGATCGCGACCGGGTCCGCGCTGGGACCCGACGCAGCAAGATCACATTCGGGTGTGGTCGCGTGAACAGTGATCAGCGAAGCCGCCCCGAGCGCAGCGACGAACCACAGACGACGAAATCGCGGGATGCGGTCGGCGAGCATGCGGCGATGATATCAGCGCGGGCAGCTCCTGTGAGCCGTCGCGTTCGACCGGTACTCGTCCGAGTCGGCCACGGTGCAGTTGGTGCGAATCAGCGCGCGGAGCGACTCGAACTCCGTGTACGAGAGCGACATCGACGGGAACACCAGCGGGATCGTCGGTGAGGTCGAGATCGTCGTGCGCAGCGGGGCGAGCAGCGAGGGGCCGGTGCGCCAGATCGCGGTGAAGTTCGCCTCGAAGGCTGCGAGCAGGGGAGCGTACTGAGCACCCGTGAGGTGGAGCGCGTTCTCGAAGGTCGCCTGCTCGGCATTCATCGACAGGTTGTAGCTGCCGGAGATCAGCTCCTTGCCGTCGATGACCATGTACTTGGAGTGCATCTGCGCGGCGTAGCTGTGGTCCCAGCGGAACGCGTACGACTTGAAGCGGACGTCGATGCCTGCGTTGACGAGTGCGCGGCTGAACAGGAAGTCATTGGCCTTGCAGTCGCGGATCGCGTTCGGCGTCGTCGCGGTAGCGAGACACTCGGCGACCTCGGCAACCTGGGCGGTGTGGCCGCTCGCGGAGATGAACTCCTGCTGGTCGAGGTAGACCTTGATGTCAAACGACGGGTTCGCCTGCTTCTTGGCGATCAGTGCCTCCGCGACCGCGCGAAGGCGGAGGTGGCCGGAAGCGATGTGGATCGAGCTCTGTGCGTCCTCGATGGCGTCGACCCAGACGTCGGACACGACGGTCGAGCTCTTGTCGACGGACCACGTGGTGCCGTCGGCACCGGTCGGCGTGAAGTTCGGAGAGGTGAACAGGACGTTGGTCCCGGGCTCGTCTGGAACCTGGTCGACGGTGATGTTCGCGGTCGACTGGCCCTGCGCCGGGGCCGGGCCGACGAAGTCGCGCGAGCCCTTCCACAGCATGTCGAACTCTTGCTGGAACGCGGCGGACAGCTTCGGGCTGCCTTCCACGAACAGGGTGTTCTCGTCGAACACGGTGCCAGCGGTGCTCGACCAGTTGGCGCTGCCGGTGACGACCTTCGCGGTGGAGGCGCGGGCGGCGTCGTCGCGCGGACCGTCGACGATCAGGAACTTGTGATGGAGGATCTTGTTGACGTAGCGGACGTCGATGCCCGCTGCCTCGAGCCGGCCCGACTTGGAGGCAGCGCGGGCAGCGTCGTCGAGGATCTTGCGATCTGCGTTGCCGGTCTCGAACAGGAAGCGGACCTTGACGCCACGGGTGACCGCGTCCGCGAGCGCTGCGGCGATCTTCGCATCGGAGTAGCTGTACATCGCGATGTCGATCGTCTTGGTCGCAGCGCGAATCATCGAGGCGACCTTCACCATGTGAGTCGCTTCGGCGGGCTGCGGTGAGAACAGAACCTCGATCTTGGAGGCACCGCCGACCAGCCCGCGATCGCGGGCGGCATCGAGCAGCGCGTTGAGTGTTGCGTTCCCGACGTAGGGGATTGCGTCGAGCTCGGCGAGGGTGTCGAACGTATCGTCATCGCTCGTACCGAACGAACCGTCGCTGCCGTTGCGGTGCTTGACGATGTTGTTCGAGACGCGCGTGGTGATGCCCGCGGCTGCCTTCAGCTTCGGGGCAGTCAGAGTGCCGTCGTTGACGAGCGCGAGGACGCCGAGTGCTTCGGCGGAGCCTTCATCGATACCGCCGTCCGCCTTGCCACTCGGGAAGCCGTCGTTCTCTCCGTCCTCGACCTCGGAATCGACACAGGCTGGCAGCGTGAAAGCGAGAATGGACAGGATGCCCGTGAGGACGGAGGAGCGGCGCATGCGGGTCGCATGAGCAAGCGTCGCGCCGCGTCAGGACGTAATGATCCTGGTTGGTTGGAGCGGCGAACCGGCCTGCCGGCCTGTCCGGTCGCCAGTGTCCGGTGGCCGGCCAACTAGCCGGCAGCGCGGCGAAATCACCGCGGAATCACGTCGGTAACAAGCGTGGGAACAGCACTCGCTCGACCAGCTGACTGGCGAATTCGTAGCCGAAGCCGCGGGCGATCAGGCCGATCACGGGATCGCGATCGCGACGATCGCGGAGGTACGCCGAGTGGCGGTCGAGGACATCGCGGGCAGGTCGGAGCTCGCCATCGCGTGCCAGGGCGGTGAAGGCACCTGCGTAGGCTGCGGCTGCACGGGTGACGCTCGACGTGTCATCGAGCTCGACTTGCGCATGCATTGGCCGCGGTGACGCCCACGCTCGGCGCCACGACGGTAGCTCGCCCAGCGGCATGAGCCCGACGAGCGCATCACTGGTCATCATGGCGGGCCGGCGGTTCGCGAGCTCGCGCAGCTGTGCCGCGTTCGTTGCTTCGTCGTCGACCATCGAGACAAGATCGGCGATCACATAGCCCCGTTCGTGATCATCGGACTCCAGCTCGATCGCCAGGATCGGTGCACCCGAGGTCTCGCGCGGCACGACGAGCAGGTCGGTGACCTCGATCGGTCCACCTGTGAGAGTGACGACGCGCGCGAGCCGAGCATGGCGTCCCGTGTACGCGCGTGCCGTGAGCTCGACCGGAGAGCGACGGATCGAGCCGCTTGCCCGAAACAAGCCCGCAGGCAGCTCGATCGGCTCGAGGCCGAGCACGTCGACGAGGGCAGCCTCGATCGTTCCGATCATCTGTGCGAACCCGAACTGGGTCATCCCCTGACCACGTGCAAGGTCCATACGCGCGCCGATGTCACAGTGGATGGCCCTGCGCGGGGGACGTAGGCTCCATTCGCCCACCGGGCGATCGAGCACGTGGCTACCGTCGCGAGCGTTCCTGAAGGTAACTCTTGCCGCGGTTCATCAGCTGGCGAAATCCCTCGAGGTCGTTTGCCCGGACGACGGATCGCAGTCGCTCGACGGCGTACAGCAGCGCCGCAAGGGACTCGGTTCCGTAGTCGTTGAGCGTCTGGATCTCGAAGTAGAGGTCGGGGTTCTCGGCTGCGACCTTCGCGGCGACACCGAGCTGAGCGTCGAAGGTGGTCGACGACAGCGTTGCGAGCTTCGGTGCAGCCTCGCCGCTCTCTGCGAGTGCCGTGAAGAAGGCGATATTGAGCGCGTGCGAGAGGCCGAGCACGTAGGCGATCAAGCGGTCGTGGCTCTCGAGGTCCATCTCGACGAGCGTTGCCATCGTGGGCTCGAACAGCGCGCGGGCCGCAGCCGTCGCCTTCGGGGCACCACAGTCGACGAAGATCACGTGGCGTCCGCTGAGCAGCTCGGTATCCGGTCCGAACATCGGGTGCACCGACGTGACCTGTCCGCCCGCAGCGCGCAGTGCATGCAGGCTGCGCCGCAGGGGGCTCTTCAGCGAGCCGACATCGAAGACGATGCCCCGCGGCGGTGACACGGCCATCGCATCGAGGATCTCGGCCGTCGCCGGCATCGGCGCGGCAATCACGACCAGCTCGTGGTCGAGGGGTACGGTGCGCCAGTCTCGATGCAGCACGATGCCCGGTGGCGGCTCACCCACGGGATCAGCAACCTCCACGGTGAAACCCTGCGCTCCGAGATAGCGCACGAACCAGCGGCCCATGTGTCCGCAGCCGCCGATCACCAGCACGCGGCGCCCACTACCCTCGCCCGTCGCGGCGACGGTGTCTTTTTCTTGCACCGTGAGCGAGCCGCGGATCAGCGCGAGGATCAGCTCCTCGCCGAGCTGCGCGCTCAGGCCGTGCTCGACGGCAGCAGCCCGCGCCCGCTCCACGACATCGCGCTCCTGCCGGTAATCACGCGTCGGGATCCCGGAGTCGCGCTTGGTCTGCCCGATCTTCTGCGCGACCGCCTGCCGGCGCGAGACCAGCGCGAGGATGTCGCGATCGATCTGTCCGAGCTCGGTGCGCAGGACGTCTAGACGGTCGCGGGCGTCATCGGCCATGCCGGCGACCTTACGCCACTAGCCGGCCGCGCGCGCGCTCGTGCTGATCTGCTCGTTCTGCAGCCACCGGCGCTGGGCGCGGAACGCATCATGGGCGGACGCGATGACGCGATCCGCGATCGCCGGATGGCGGCCGACGTGGTCGAGCGTCGTTCCGAATTTCCGCCACAGTCCTCCGGCGGTCCCTGCGTACGCCTGGAGATAGTTCGCCGCGTTCTGCATCTCGATCGGGAACCGCGTCAGCAGATGGTGGCGGATCACACTGTGAGCGAGAGTCGCGCGCTCGCAGACGTACATCCATCCGAGCGCCTCGGCGGCTCCGCGAAACGACGGGATGGTCAGACACATCGGAAGCTCGGCGACCGCGACCGGGCGCAGGCCGAGCGCCATCAGGTCCTTGGCGATCAACGAGGAGCGACTGCGCTCGCGAAGGTTGAGCATCAGGTCGAGCGTCGGCGTTGTCATGAGCGCCGACTCGAGCGGCGCCTCGAACCCGTACAGCCGCATCAGATAGAGCATGTAGTCCGTCGCCGACGTTTCACGACGGAACAGCACGTCGAGATCGCTGTCTGCCTCTGCGTGGTGTGGGCGGGTCTCATCATTGAGTCGCTCGATCATCCATGACGATGGCATCGGGAGGCGTATTGCAATTCACAGACTCTTCCGACGGTGTTGCGATCTCGCGTGCTTCCGCGTGCGCCGACGGATCGACGCGCTCCCGGGCACGCGCGGGCACGCGCGGGCACGCGCGGTGTGCTCAGAGGGGTCTGCGTGCAACGACCACCTTGGCGACAAGGTGGGACTCGGTGGTCTCGACAGCGAAGCCGACCTCGGCGAGCAGCTCGGCGAGATCGTCCTCGAGGTACTTCGCGTAGAACGGCTCGTGGAACTCGGCAGGGAACTCACGCAGGGCCGTGGCGATCTCGGGGCTCTCGGAGATCTGGGCGGAGTCCTCGATCACGACCAGACCACCGGGACGCACCACGCGGAACATCTCGCGCGCGACGTTGCGCCGCGCATTACTCGGCAGCTCGTGGAACAGGTACACGCTCGTCAGGACGTCAAACGAGGCATCGGTCCATGGCATCGCCT
>JACCQV010000206.1 GCA_013813945.1 Deltaproteobacteria bacterium
CCGCGACCTCCAGGACATCGTGCAGGAGCAGACCCGAGCTCGCGCCGGGCGGCAGATCGTTGGGCGCCACCTCGCCCGAGGACTCGTCGACGTCGAACTCGGCCGGATCGATCGCGAGCACGTCGCCCGGCCGGGCGGCGATCGCCGCGGCATCGAGATTGTTGGCGAGGCGCGTGTACGACAGCATCGTCAGTCCGGTCCGGGCCGCGTCGAGTGGCGCCAGCTCGCTGGCGGGCGGCGCGGGCGGCGCGACGAACGACGCGAGTGCATCGGCCGGCGCCGGGGCGAGCTCGGCGCCACCGAGTGTGATCGCGCGAGCTTCGAACAGCACGCGGGCATGGGACGCACGGCTCGCGACCGACTGCTCGAGGCACTGCTGCACGGGACGATACGCGGCGGTCTTGTTGAGCTGACTCGTCGCGTACAGCGGGAGATAGAGCCGGATCTGCGCGCGCGTCATCGCGACGTATGCGAGCCGCTGGTTCTCGGCCTCGGCCTCCGCCTCGAGCAGCGTCTTCGTCGCCGGATCCGGAGGGCCGATCACCAGCGCTCGCCCGGTCGCATCGCGCAGCGTGTGGACCCCGGAGCGAGGTACGCCGGACATCCCGCCGAACACGAACACGTAGGGCGCCTCGAGGCCCTTCGCCTTGTGGATCGTCAAGATCCGGATCGCGTCGACGTCGGTCTCGGCGCGCTGGACGTCGCGATCATCGTGACCCTGGCCCGTGTCGTCCGCGATCCAGCGGCGGAGCTGGCCGACAAGCTCGTGCAGATCGCTGCGCGACCGCGCCACCGCGGCAAGCAACAGCTCGATCAGGTGCCAGGTGTTGGTCAGCGCGCGTTCGCCACCGCCGAGCACGAGTGCGCGCTCTGCAAAGCGGCTGTCCTCCACGACGCGGCGGAACAGCGTCTCGTACGCGCGCCGCGCCGCGAGCTGCGCCCACTCGAACAGCTGCGCGATCTGCGGATGGTGATCCGGTCCATCGACGACCTGCGCGAGCTCGGTCCACGGCACGTCGAAGTAGCGGGTCCGCAGCGCGCGAAGCCGAGCCGAGCGGTCGCGCGGAGCGGCGATCGCAGCGAGGACATTGGCGAGCTCGGCCGCCTCTCGGGTACGGAACAGCCGCTCGGGCTCGACGAGGGCGCAGGGCAATCCCCGCGCGCGCAGCGCCGTCGCGACCTCGATCGAATCGCGATTCGCGCGGGTCAGCACCATGACGTGACCGAGGACGAATGGCTGCTCCTTGCCGCGCAACGACCAGGTTGGTGGCGACGCGCGCAGCTCCTCGATCGCATCGCCGATCGCACCCGTGAGCGCTGACCGTGCCGCGTCGACGGTCCCCTTGGTCTGGATCGCGAACGCACAGATCGGCGCGCGCAGGTCGTCGCAGACGACGTCACCGCTCGGCTTCACCGGCTCGTCGTATGTGATGCCCCCCTTGTCGAGCAGCGGCATGCCGAGGTTGCCGACGAGCACGTGATTGATCGCCTCGACGAGCCGATCCGTCGATCGGCGATTGACGTCGAGAGACACGCGCGTCGCACCTGCGCGGAGCATCTCCTCGCGAGCAGCCACGTACGTCGCGATGTCCGCGCCGCGGAAGCCATAGATCGCCTGCTTCGGATCGCCGACGATCGTGAGACCGCGCGCCTCCGCGGTCATCCACACGGTGCGGAAGATCTGCCACTGCACCGCATCCGTGTCCTGGAACTCATCGATCATGGCCCACGGCATCCGGGTGCGCAGGCGCGTGGCCAGCTCGCCACCGCGCGGTCCACGCAGCGCCTCCCACACGAGCTCCAGCATGTCGTCGTAATCGAACAGGCCATGCTCGGCCTTGTCGGCGCCGATCCGCTCCATGATCGGAGGCAACAGCTCTGCCGCGAGCGCCTCGGAGAGCGACACGGTCGACATCACGCTGCGCAGCGCCGCGACGAGCTCCGCCGTGCCTGCACGCGCGCCGATCTTCTCGAGCTTGTCGTGCAGCTTCTCGAGCGGCTCGCGCACATCATCGAGCATCGCCAGGAGCTTCGGCATCGGCGAGTCCACCGAGCCGGTCGCGAGGATCTCCGTGATCTGGTCCATCCAGTTCGTCATGTCGCGGCGAAAGCCAGCGTGCGTGACCGGAGCGACGATCGCGCGACGCTGCAGCTCACCGCCGAGGTGCTCGTAGAGCCCGGCAACCGCGGCGCGTGCCTGTTCGGCATCGACCTGACGACGGACCTCGGCGTCGGCGCGCGCACAGCCGAGGAGCAACGTCCGCAGATCGTCGACGGTCTTGCCCGTCTCGAGATACGCGGCGAGCAAGTCGCGGTCGGGGCGGGAACGCGCGAACCGTTCGCGCAGCAGGGCTGCGAACGCCGCGTCGAAGGCAACCTCATCGGCGACCTGCGTCTGGTCGAACAACCGGCTCGCGGAGAAAGCGTCCTCGACGAGCACGCGGTGACAGAACCCGTGGATCGTGAAGATCGGCGCGTGATCGAACGCGGTCACGGCCGCGCGCAGCCTGCGCCGCGCATCGTCATCGATCTCCCAGTGGCCCAGCTCCGCGTCGATTCCATCCCCGGCGGCGCGCGACAGTCGGTCGAGTACGTCGCGGATCCGCATTCGCAGCTCGGCGACGGCCTTGTCGGTGAACGTGACGAGCAGGATCTGCCCGAGCTCCGCGCCGGCGAGGATCAGGTCGACCACCCGATGCTCGAGGAAGAACGTCTTGCCCGTACCAGCGGACGCTTCGACCACGACCAGGCGATCCGACGCAGGCGGCAACGAGGCGGGGCGGGGGACGCGGGTCATTTGCCGACCTCGAAGCCGTGCTCGTTACCGCGCATCCGCTCGACGAGCGGCTGCAGGCGGCGCCGCACGATGGCAGCCGCATCGGGCGGCAGGTCGAGGCCGTCCTGGCGCTCGATCGGTCCGAACCCGAGATGGTTCGCTCGGTCGCTGACCTTCACGGAGGGCTTTCCTCCGGCGAGCACCTTCACGGAAGCCTCGAACGGAAGCACGTACCCGTGCGCGTGATCGAGGAGCTCGGTCGCGAGTCCGGTGAGATAGCCGCGGGCGTCGGCGACCGTCCACGGCTCGTGCTCGATCTCGCAGACGGTGCCTTCGCGATCGATCAACTTGTGCACGAAGCGCGTTGGCGTGATGCCCGCCGCCGCGAGCATCAGATGATCGAACGCACCGCGGAGGTGGTAGTTCGACTTGCTCGCGAGCTCCTTCATCAGCGTGACGATCGACGTGATCTCCGTTCCGCGTACGACGAGCAGCTCGGTCTGTCCCGTGATCCGCAGAATTCGGCCTCCAGACAGCTCGAGCGACAGCGCAGGAATCAGGTCCGCGCCCGGGGATGACGCGCGTCCGAAGCCGTAGCGCTTGGTGCTACCCGCCGTGATCAGGCCGATGCCCGCGCGCCACGACTCGAGCATCGCGAGATCGTTCGTGCGCGCGGCTTCGGCGAACACGCCGACCGGGAACTGCCCGCGCAGCTGCGCGTCGGCAACGGCCGCATCGTAAGCCTCCGCGATCGGTGCACCCGAGCCCTGGAGCTGCGACGCGAACACCTCGCGGAGCAGGCGCGCGCGGTCCGGCTTGTCGAGGTGGAACGGCTCATCGCTGCGCTCGATTGCCTCGTCATCCGGAAGCTCGTCGAGCCCGAGCACCGCGGTCGCCCACGCCTGGATCGGGTACTCGATGAACGACCGGAGGTTCGCGATCGTCAGGGACCGGGTGGTCGCGGTGGCGGGCGCACGCCCGGGCGCCTCGACAATGGCGAGTGCTGCCCGCAGCTCCGCCTGCGCAGGATGCGAGAGCAGCGCGAACAGACCATCCTCGTCGGGGATCGGCTGACCACTCGCACGCAGATGAGCGCGCACCGCGTCGCGCACGGCGCAACCCCAGCGCTCGCGTTCGATCGCGGGGACGATCGCGGGCGCACCGGCGCCAAACCGATGCAGTGCTTGCGGCACCGTGATCCGTGCGAGTGCCTCGCGCGAGGACGCCGCTCCGAGATACGGCGCGAGCGCATCCGCGAGCTCGAGCACGACGGGCGATGGGCTGAGCGCCTGGCCGCTCTTCGCCTCGACGGCGACGTACGAGAGGTAGAGTGCCTCCCGCGCACCGAGCAGCACCTCGAGAAACGCGGCGCGGTCGCGGTCGCGCGGCGAGACATCACCAGGCCGCGACGTGCGCCGGAGATCCAGCGGACTCGGCTGATCGCCGGCGGGGAAGGCGCCTTCATCGAGGCCTACGACGAACGAGATCCGCACCGGCACCGCGCGCATCGCCCCGATCGGGCCAACCATCACGCCCGCTGCCAGCGGCTCGCCCCGATTCGCGCGTGCGCTCTCGAGCTGGCGTGCCGCGTGCTCGCGTGCTTCCCGAAATCCGACGGCGCGACCGTCCAGATCGAGGTGCGCGAGTCCGGCGAGCATCGCGCGCACTCGTTCGAGATCGCGCGTCGAATCCGTGTCGCGCGGCGCGAGATACACATCGACGAGCCCCGCCAGGATCTCGGCCCACCGCGCGAGAGGTGCCTCGAACCGACCGAGCCACGCCGCGTCCTCGCACAGCGAGCGGACGAGCAGCGCGTACGTTGCGGCACTCGCCTGTTGATCGGGCCGAACCTCCTCGGGCGCGACCTCGAGATTCGCGATCCGCGCGGGCCCACGGTCACCGCGTTCGCCGACCATGAACGCGCCCACGGCCAGCCGCCGGATGCCCTGATCCCAGTGAAAGTGACCCGGATGCTCCTCGAGGTATGTGTCCTTGTGCGCGGCACTGTTGGCACCGTGGGCAATCCCGAGGCGCTCGGTCCAGCGCACCCAATCCGCTGCATCGACATGCGGATGCGCCGCGAGCACCGCCGGGTGCGTCATCACGCGGAGGAGATCGCGGCGCGCCATCCCCGACGTCGGGAGCTCGAGCAAGGCGAGGACTGCTTCCGCGATCCGTCCGCGATCATCGATCGGTGCGTCAACCAGGTGACATGGAACGCCCACCGCCTCGAACGCCGACGGTGCCTGCGCGAGGTAGCGCTCGCTGTCGCCCGCGACCCACACCGCGATCTCGTGCGCGTGCAGCGTGGGATCCTCGTCGAGTAGCCGGCGCGCCTCGGCGGCGATCACCTCGATCTCGCGCCGCGGATTCGGGCACGCGAGCACCGTGATCCCCGCATCGCTCACCCGCTCACCACTCGGCGC
>JACCQV010000237.1 GCA_013813945.1 Deltaproteobacteria bacterium
GATGAACACCTGGTGGATTGTCTACTCGCTGGTCGGCGTTGTCTGGTTCATCGGCAACGCGATCGTGATCATCATGCAGCGCCGACCGGCGGCATCGACAATCGCGTGGCTCCTCGTGATGGTGTTCCTGCCGGTGATCGGGTTCCTCGTGTACCTGTTGATCGGCCCGCTGCGGCTCGAGCGGCGCAAGCGCGAGCACTCGAACAGCAAGCGGATCGCCGACGAGGGAATGCGCGGGCTGGCCGCACTCCACCAGCGAGATGAGGAGCACCACCAGCTCGCGAATGTCTCGATCGCGG
Source organism: Deltaproteobacteria bacterium (assembly GCA_013813945.1). Classification (GTDB taxonomy): domain Bacteria; phylum Myxococcota_A; class Polyangia; order Haliangiales; family Haliangiaceae; genus JABFXX01. The sequence goes on from JACCQV010000237.1 coordinate 300, forward strand.
TTGGCGGTTCGCCACCGCTCGAAGCGGAGTCAGTCGAGATCTACTTCGACGGAGCCGCAACCTACGCGGCGATCCTCGAGGCGATCGCGGCGGCGAAGGACCACGTCCACGTCCAGTACTACATCTGGGAGGCCGATACGATCGGGACACGCCTGCGCGACGCGCTGATCGAGCGCGCCCGAGCGGGTGTCTCGGTGCGCGTGATCCTCGACGGAACCGGAGCCCGACTGCCGAAGAAGTTCCTTCGACCGCTGCGCGAGGCCGGCGCGAAGGTCGCGTGGTTCAACCCGGTGCACCTGTGGTCCATCCGTCGCCGCCGCATCGACTTCCGCAGCCACCGCAAGATCGTCGTGTGCGATGGGCGGATCGGGTTCACGGGCGGGATGAACGTCTGTGATCAGCAGAGCGCCGAGTTCTCGAACGAGTTCTGGCGCGACACGCACCTCCGGATCATCGGCCCCGCGGTGTGGCCGATCCAGCGCCTGTTCTTCGAGGACTGGTACTACGTCGCCGAGGAGCTGCTTCCGGTCTCGCTGGCCACGGTGCCGCCGGCGGTGCACGCGGGCGCGCACCTCGTGCAGATCGTCGGTTCGGGACCCGACGCCGCCGACTTCGCGCTCCACAAGGTCTATTTCACGGCGATCAATCAGGCGACGCGCCGGATCTGGCTGACCACCCCGTACTTCGTCCCCGACGATGCACTCCTGACCGCGCTGCTCAGTGCGGCGCTGCGCGGCGTCGATGTTCGCGTCCTCGTCCCGAAGCGCGGCGACAGTCGCATCGTCGACTACGCGGCGCGGAGCTACTTCCCCGAGCTGCTCGAGGCCAAGGCGCGGATCTTCGAGTACGGCCCGCGTTTCATTCACGCGAAGACGATGTTGTGCGACCACGACGTGGCCATCATCGGCACGGCGAACTTCGACAACCGCAGCTTCCGGCTCGACTTCGAGCTCGCCGCGATCCTGTTCGGCGAGGCAGAGACTCGCCTTCTCGCGGACAGCTTCGAGCGCGACCTCACCGATAGCCGCGAGCTTGTCGCCGCGGATCTCGCTGCGCAGTCGTTCGGACAGCGCCTCGGCCAGTCCGCGGCGCGCTTGCTCTCGCCGCTGCTGTGAATGCCGGGGTTTTCACCGAGGAGAGTCGATGACGATGACGAGACGAAGGTGGTTGTTGGTTGCATTGGCGGTCGTCGTGGTCGGGGGCGTGCTCGTAGCGCGGTTCGCGAGGCGCGCAGCCTCGCCGGCGAAGACCGCGACGAGCGCACCGGCCCTCGCGGCGATCCACCGCGCCCCGGGTGTGGTCGGCATTGGCGCCGCGACCACGAAAGGCCAGCTCGCTCACTCCGACGTCGGGACCTTGCGTCTCGAAGGCCAAGTGATCGATGAGCAGTTGCAGCCAATCGGCGGCGCGCAGGTCACGCTCTTCATCGAGCCACCGCGCAAGGTGACGACCGAGGCGGATGGCGCGTTCGCGTTCGAGAACCTCGCCCCCGGCCCGTACCGATTGGTTGCGCACAAGGACGCCCAGTCGAGTGCGATCGCACGCGCGCGACTGTCCGGCACGAGCGAGCTCGTCACGCTGCGCGTGCGTCCTGGTGCAACCATCGTCGTCCACGTGGTGGCAGCCGACGGAGGAGCACCGATCGTGGGTGCAACCGTCTCCGATCGTGCTCGCGCGATCATCACGGGTGCAGACGGCATCGCGAGGCTCGGAGGGATGAGCGAGTACGACTCTGTCGAGGTCACCGCGCCTGGGTACTCGCCCGCGGCATTCACGCTCAGCAAACCCGAGGAGCCCGACGGGACCTTCGATCGAACGGTGGAGCTCGCCCGGGGTGCAGCTCTCTCCGGCACCGTGGTCGGCCCCGATGGTGCGCTGATTGTCGGCGCGAATGTCCACGTCGAAGGCGCAGCGTCGCAGTGGAGTGGTTGGGCGCAGACAGACGCGAACGGCGCGTGGAGCCTTCCCGCACTCGCCGCGGACAAGTATTCCGTGACCGCAGACTCGGAGATCTACGCCGCCGCCGACCCGATCATCGTCGAGCTCGATGGCAAGCGGCCGCGCACCGGCCTCGTCGTCCACGTCGCAGTCGGGGCGCAGCTGGTTGGCACCGTGGTCGATCCGAACGGCCGGCCGGTTGCCGGCGCCAGGGTGCGACTCGCCAGCGAGGATGGCTCGTCCTTTGACGATGTCACCGAGGCGGATGGCAGGTTCGCGCTGCTCGGCACGCCCACCGGTACCTTCTGGGTGTGGGCGACCACGGCGGCCCAGGCAACGTCGCGCGTGGAGGTCCTGCTCGTTCGCGATCAACGCGTCGAGGTCCACCTCGTCCTTGCCGAGTCGAGCCTGGCCGGCAGCGTGGTCGATACCAAGGGTGAACCAATCGCGGACGCCGTCGTCATGGCGCGCACGAAGCTCATGGTTGTCGGCCGGGTCCCCAGCGAGGTCACCGATTCGCGAGGTGCCTTCGACTTTGGTGGTGTGCCTGCCGGCGAGTACCAGCTCACCGCGCAGCGCCCCGAGCAAAACGATTCACGCAGGCTCGATGGCACGAAGGTCACCGTGCCGGATCGGACGGTCAAGCTCGTCGTCCCGGACGTCTCGTCGATCACGGGTCGCGTGCTGCTCGATGGGCAACCGATGCCGTACTACGGGTTGATCGTCACCGAGCATCCCGAGTTCTCGTGGCAGGAGTCACCGATCGCCGCCGCGAAGTGAGCGTGCGATTCTGCCGTCACGCCGCGGCGACGAGCACTTCGCGCTTGTTCGTGTGATCCGGCGAGCTGACGAC
>JACCQV010000240.1 GCA_013813945.1 Deltaproteobacteria bacterium
CCTCGACGGCGTGCCCACGTTCCAGCTCCTGACCTCCCGACCGGAGCAAGCGCTCGAGCACGCTCTCGCCCTGGCGAACGAGCTAGGAGTCTAGTCTGACCGACAAGCTACGCATCGGCGACGCCGCGACGCCGGATGAGGTCGAGCAGATGCGCAGCTTCGTCCGAGCGGTTCTGACCGGTGAGGCACTGTCAGCGGATCCTCCGCTCGATCTCGTCCGGACCAATCACCTCGGACCGATCGCCTATCGGATGGGCGTGGCCGCGCTGCGCGGCGAGTACGCGGCCTCCGCGATCGCGGCCGATCGCCGACTCGCCCTGATCCGGCAGCTCGCGCGTGCGTTCGGCGGACACGGTGTCGAGATCGCGCTGATCAAGGGGAGCTCGCTGGTCGGGACGATCTATCCGGATCCGGCGGAGCGGCCGATGCACGACATCGACGTTCTGGTCAGGACGGACCGGTTGCCCGAGGCGATCCGGTGCATCAAGGACATGGGCTTCGCGCGCGTTGGGTTCTCGCGCAAGCTCTCGCGCTGGTACCACGCGGTCGTGTTCATGCGCGGAGACATGATGGTGGAGCTCCACCGCAACATCGTGCAGCCGTACCGGACGAACATCCAGATCGAGGACATGTGGGGACGTTCGATGCTGGACCCGCAAGGCAGCGGGGCACAGCGGCTGGACCCCGTCGACGACCTCCTGATCTGCATGGTTCACATGGCTCGCCACGAGCTCGCTGTGCCCGCACTGAACTACGTCGACGTCTCGCGGCTGTGGAACCGACTCGATACGAGCGAGCGCGCTTTGCTGTTCAGCCGTGCTCGTGCGTATCGGATCGAGCGAACTGTCGCCGCAGTCCTCGGTATGTCCGAGCTGTTGAAGGCGGGCGCGCGAGGCACGCCCGGCGAAGGACGGTTCGCGTCGATCTACCCGACCACCGATGACGTTCTCCGTGGCAACCGTCCGGCTCGGCTACGACAGATCGCGCAGAAGCTGCTGCTGGCCGAAGGGATGCGCGAGCGGCTCGGGCTCGGCTTCGTGTACGGCGCCGCGATTCTCGACGGCTGGTGGCAAGCGCGCTCGGAACATCAGCGATAGCGTTCGAGCGTCGTGACCAGCCAGCTGCGGCCCGGTGCCCGATCGGCGACCGTGCGTAACAGGTCCGCGGCACCCGCGCGATCGCCGTGGGCAGCGAGCAGTGCAGCGCGTTCGCACACGGCCCAGGTCGCAAAGAACGGGACGTGATACGCGGCGTAGAAGTCGAGTGGAGTGGTGTACACCGCGGGCAGCGTCGGATCGGTGAGCCCGCGAGGATCGGGTGGCGGCGGTGGCAGCACACACGCGCCGCCGAAGAACCGGGCGCTGGCGCGGACGAGCTTCGCCAGCGACGCGGGCGCGCCGTACGCGGGACGTACGGGCGTCGCCGCAGCGGCGAGCGCATCGAGCTCCATGGCGGCTTGGTCTGCGAGAGTCGCATCGATCACGCCGGCGACGAACAGGCACGGCCCGCGCTCGCGCGCGTCGGCATCCGCGCCTCCCGCGAGACAGGGTGTGACCGTGGCGAGTGCGGCGCGATCTCCGTCGAGCCATTGCAGCAAGCCGAGCGCCGCGCGACGGACCGGGCGGCGAGCGGGTCCTGCGCGATCGAGGGAGCGTCGGTACAGATCGATGGCGCGCTTCCGGTCTCCCGACAGCGCAAGGACCTTCCCGAGCCCAGCGAGCGTGTCTTCTCCTTCGGCGAGGCGCAGCGCTTCCTCGGCAGCTGCGAGCGCCTCGGGGTACTTGCCGGCGGCCGCCAGCGTCGTCGCGTAGACCGCAACGGCGTCCGCCTCGCCGGGGAATGCGTCCCGGTAGAGCGTGCCGATCCGCAGCGCTTCCGCCGGATCGTCGACGTAGAGCAGAACGGAGGAGTAGTGATCGTAGATCCGGCCGCGCAGCTCGCTGTCGGGAGACGCGAGCAGAGTCTTGTACTCGTCGTGCGCAACGGCGTAGTTGCCCGATTGATAGGCGAGCTCCGCTGCCCAGAACGCGAGCTCGCGATCGCGTGGTGTCGTGGCAAGGAGCTCCCGGGCCTTTGCCGGGCCGTCCTCGACGAGTGCGATCGCGACGTCGAGCAGGAGGCGATCTTTGCTGCCCTCCGCGAGCCCCGGTCTCGCTCGCGTCGCAGCCTCGACAGCCTTGGTCCGATCGATCTCCGATGCGCCCCCGAACAAGATGACGTACGCGTTCGCGCGCGGATGATCAGGGGCAGCCGCGAGCGCGGCGCGAAGGAACGACTGCGCGCGGTCGTTGTAGAAGACGTCGTACTCGGCGAGCGCGCGGGTGACGTACTCGTCACCGGGACGCGGCGGCTCGGGCTGTTGTGCGCGCCACACGTAGACTCCGACCGCCGCTCCGGCGAGGAGAACCGCGGCAGCAACCGCGAGTGGCCAGCGCCGCGCCGGTGGTGCGAAGCGGCGCTTGCGCTCGGCAGCGACCACGTCGCGGAGCGCAGCCATGGTTGCCCAGCGCGCGGAGCGTTCCTTCGCGAGGGCGCGCTCGACGATCTCGACGATCGCTTGCGGGACCTTCGGTAGCTCGGGCGGCGGATCGGCCATGATCTGGCCGAACAGCGCGTCCATCGTCGTGGCGTTGTAGGGCGGCTTGCCCGACAGGATCTCGTAGGCCAGCACGCCGACGGAGAACACCTCGCTGCGTTCGTCCGGAAGCTCGCCGGCGATCTGTTCGGGTGCCATGTACAGCGGCGTTCCGATCAGCGAGCCGACGTGGGTCTTGTAGCTCTCGATGTCGGCGCTCGACGGTCGCCCCGTTGGTTCCGCCGGTCGGCTCGCCATGGTCTCGTCGAGCGCGATCCGCGTGTTGCTGACGGCAGGGCGCATGCCGGATGACGATGCGCCGGTCGGATCGCTCTCGCGCAGCTTCGCGAGGCCGAAGTCGAGAACCTTGATCCCGTCAGGCGAGACCATGATGTTCGCGGCCTTGATGTCGCGATGCAGGATGCCTCGCGCGTGCGCGGCGACGAGGGCATCGGCGACGCTCTCGATCCAGCGCAGTGCGAGCTCGAGCGATGGCGCCCCGTCGCTGCGCAGCGTCTCCGACAGCGTGCGGCCCTCGACGAGCTCCATGACGAGGATGTCATCACCGTGGTGCGAGACGATGTCGAACAGCGTGACGACATTCGGGTGCCGGATCGCCGCGGCCGCGCGCGCCTCGCGCAACATCCGGGCACGGCGCTCGACGTCACCTGCTGCGTCTGCCGGAAGAATCTTGAGCGCGACGTAGCGATCGAGGCGCTCGTCGCGCGCGCGCCAGACCTCGCCCATCGCGCCCTTGCCGAGCAACGAGACGAGCCGGTAGGGCCCGACGAGGTCTCCCGCCTCTGGCACGAGGCGATCCTACTCCGGCTTGGCCGTCAGGAACTCGAGCAGGACCTTGTTGAACGTCTTCGGGTCCTGCCACATCGCAAAGTGGCTCGTGTCCTTGAACACCGTGAGCTGCCCTTTGGGAATCAGCTGGGACATCTCCTCGATCTGCGCGAGCTCGATGATCTCGTCATGATCGCCGAGCGCGACCATCGTCGGTGCCTGGATCGTCTTGAGCTGCTCCCTGGTGAAGCCGCCTGGGTTGCGCCAGACCGGGAGCATGGCGTCGATCTGGGCCCGAAAGGACTTCGGCTTGTTGCCGAGCTTCGCGTGATCGGTTCGACACTTCGCGGCGTACGCCTTGAACGTTGCCGCGGGCGCCCTGCCTCGCCGGGGCTTGCTGCCCTTGCCGTTGTAGTTGGTGCCGATGATGAACAGCCGGGCCACGCGCTCCGGCTGGAGGACCGCGAGGTCGAGACCGATCGCGCCGCCGTCGCTCCAGCCGACGATCGCCGCCTTCTCGAGCTTCAGCCTATCCATCACCGCGACCACGTCGCCGGCCATGGCGTGATAGCTGAGCTTGCCCTTGGGGAGCGAGCTGCGGCCGTGACCACGCGTGTCGATGACGATGACCTGGAACCTGTCGCGAAGCGCGATCACCTGGTGCGAGAAGTGATCGCCGTTGCCCATGCCGCCGTGCAGCAGGAGCACCGGGTCGCCCGTGCCGTGGACCCCGTAGAAGATCTTCGCGCCCTTGTGATCGACGACGCCGGTCGTCGTCGGCTTGGGCATCGCCGGAGGTAACGGCAGGGTCTCCCAGCGCGGCTTTGCGAGCGCTGGTGCAGCGAGCACGAGCACGAGCGCCAGTGGCAGGAGCCGCATCCGTGAATGATAGCGCTCAGCTCGGCGCGAGCGCGAGAACCATGCGGAAGCCCTGATCGGTCGGAGCGCCGTCCTTGTCACGCGGGATGGCGAACTTCCAGCCACTCATCGCTGTCGACACACAGCTGTCGACCTCGCTGCTGACGCCTCGGGCCTCGATATCGTCGAGGCCGCCACGCTCGGTGACGGTGAACGAGAGCTGGATCTTGCCCGCAAGCGAGGCGTCGCCGAGCAACCCTTTGCGATAGCAGCGCTGGAGGTTGGGCATGTACACGGTGTTGATCCGGTCGAGGACCATCTCGACGGTCAGCGTCGTGCCTGGCCCCTGCGGCGGAAGCGGGCGCAGCGTGATCCGTACCTTGCTCGCATTGTCCGTCTTCGTCGGCTGCGAGCTGACGTGCGTCGGATCCTTGACGATCGGACCGGGGTCGGTGCCGAGGCGCGGTCC
>JACCQV010000256.1 GCA_013813945.1 Deltaproteobacteria bacterium
AGCAAGCTGTTGAGCAGATAGCGCTCGTGGAACAGCGCGTCCTCGGCTGCCTTCAGACCGCTGACATCGATGAACGTGATCACGACGCCTGCGGTTCCACCCTTGGCCCGGTACGGCAGGATGCGCAGGAAGTACGACTGTCCCTGCTGATCCTTGATCTCGCGTTCGACGCGCTCGCCGCTCGCGAGCACGCGCCGGACGTCGGTCGCGAGCTCGGGGTGATCCATCGTGCTCGTGAACGTCTCGATCGAACGCCCCACGTCGTGCGGCAGCAGGTTGAAGCTCTCGGCGATCTTCGGCGTGAATTTGCGGATCCGGAGCTTCTCGTCGAGAAAGACCGTTCCGATCTCGGTGCTCGCGAGCAGATTGTCCATGTCGTTCGTCAGCTCGGTGAGCTCTCCAATCTTGCTCTGGTACTCGGCATTGACCGTGTACAGCTCCTCGTTGACGCTCTGCAGCTCTTCGTTCGTGCTCTGCAGCTCTTCATTCGAGGACATCAGCTCCTCGTTCGAGGCCTGAAGCTGCTCGTTACCGCTCTCGAGCTGCTCGATGGCAGCCTGCAGGTTCGCCTTCGTGTACTCGAGCTCGGAGCGCAGCGCGCTCATCTGGTCGCTCGCGATCTGGCTCAGCTCGACCTCGTTCGCAACGGCCGGCACGACCTCGGTATCCACCTGCGTGAACGAGATCAGGACGTTCGGGATGTCAGTCGACCGCGATGCGACGCGACGCATCGTGACGTGGTAGCCACGCTCCCTCCCGTCGGTCTCGATCGAGACGTTCTTGAACACGATCGGCGCGGTCGCGAGCAGTGCGCGACGCATGCCTCCGGTGAGCAGGAGCTTCAGCTTCTCGTCGACCTGCTCGGCGATGTCGAGGCCGTGACGGCCATCGCGCGGCTTGAGAAAGCGACTCGCACCTCCGAAGGAGTGCAGGAGCTCGCCACGATCGCTGACCAGCAGACTCGACGGCATGTGCTCGTCGAGCAGGACGTCGTACGTCCCGAGGAGGTGTGACAGCGACTGGCGAGGTCCTGCGTTCTGCGGCTGCGTGGACACGAACCGGGGCTCCACCGCGCACGCCTGGAGCCGCGTGCCGATCGGGACCCGCGCATCGCTGTGCTTCCGGTAGATCCGCCAGTGGCGGTCGACCGTCTCGAAGTCCTTGAGCAGGGCGCCAGGGCTCTCGCTCGGGCCGAGCAGCATGACGCCACCGCGGTTGAGCGAGAAGTGGAACTGGTTCAGAACCTTCTGTTGCACGGCGGGCTGCAAGTAGATCAGCATGTTGCGGCAGCTGACGAGATCCACTCGCGTGAACGGTGCGTCGCGGATCACGTTGTGCGGTGCAAACACGATCGATTGCCGCAGCTCGGGCGAGAGCTGATAGCCAGCGCCGACGCGGACGAAGTAGCGGTCGCGCCGCTCCTGCGACACGCGCGCGAGCGATTCCTCGCCGTAGAAGGCGCGACCGGCCACCTCGAGCGAGCCGCGGTGCACATCGGTCGCGAAGATCTTGAACGAGCGGCTGCCGGGCTCCTGCGTGAGCTCGTGCAGCAGGATCGCGAGCGAGTAGGCCTCCTCGCCCGTTGCGCAGCCCGCGACCCACACTCGCAGCGGTGTCTCGCGGCTCCCGTTGGCGAGGAGCTCCGGAAGTACGCTCTTCTCGAGGAGCTCGAACGCTTCCTCGTTGCGGAAGAACCGGGTGACCCCGATCAGCAGATCGCGAAACAGCACATCGAGCTCGGCGCGATCACTGCGCAGGCGTGCGACGTACTCCTGGACGTCGTCGGCCTGCGCGAGCCGCAGCCTGCGCTCGATGCGGCGAGTGACCGTGCTCGGCTTGTAGTGCGTGAAGTCGAGGCCGTACTCCTCCTCGAGCATCCGGTACACGTCGCTGAAGCTGGTCGTCAGCTGGGCGCGCGTCGTGGCGTGCCCACGCACCGACTTGCCGCCGCGCTTGACGTGATCCTCGAGCACGCGCGGCATCTCCTGTGGCGGCAGGATCCAGTCCACCAGGCCGGTGTCCTGCGCGGTCCGCGGCATTCCATCGAACTGCGCGCTGTCGATGTCCTGCACCAGCACGAGCCCGCCGGCCTCGTGGACATCGCAGATCCCGCGGGACCCGTCGCTGCCCGTGCCGGAGAGGACGATCGCGACCGCGTGACGCCCGCAGTCCTGCGCAAGCGAACGAAAGAACACGTCGATCGGCAGGTTCAGCTCCTGCTGGCGATCGCGATCGCTGAGCAGAAGCCTCCCGCCGGAGATGATCATCTCCTTCTTCGGCGGGATCAGATAGACATGCCCCGGCTCGACGAGCATCCCGTTCTCGACCAGATGAATCGGCATCGCGGTGTGGCGGCCGAGGAGCTCGTCCATCAGGCTCTTGAAGTCCGGCGACAGGTGTTGAACGACCACGAACGCCATCGTCGTGTCCGACGGGATGTTGTCGAACAGGTGCTGCAGCGCCTCGAGACCTCCCGCGGAGGCTCCGATCCCGACAATGTAGGGATCGACCTTCGTTGTCGCTGGAGTCGGGAGGGAAGTGCTGATCTCAGGTACGCCCATTCGATCCTCGTGGGTTCCGTGGTCCGGCTGGGCATTTTGCAAAGGCAAGGCCGATTCGCAGACCGTTGGAAACACATCACGGTGTCCAATCCGCGCTCGTTCTCGCGAGCGAATTCGCGTCCGTGTAGCGCGCACGCACGGGCGATCACCGAACCATTCGGAGACCTAACTGTCTGCTTACAGAGACAAAGATAGGTCACCTGACGATGAACTCCGCCCAGCTGGCGATCGCTGCTGCGGATCCGACCGGCCCGCGGAGCTGGCCGCAGTGCCGGTCGCTCAGATGGCGTGCTCGACTCGAAACGTCGACAGGTTCCGACTACCGGGCGACGTCGCGCGCACCGTTAGCCTCGAGCTTCGGCCGGTGCCTGGCTCGACGGCGCGCGCGCAGGGTCGCGTAGGCTCAACGTTCCGTCGCTGTATGGCCTCGCGCTGGTGCGCCGTACCTCCATCACGGCCAGGCGCCAACGCTGGCAGAGCTGTTCACCGACACGAAGTGGGGATTCCACACCACCGCGGGTAACGCGAACTTCAGCGTCGTCCTCGCCGGGGAGGCAAGATCGACGATCTCGTCGCGTTTGCCAACGGCTCCGGGGAGCACCCTCAGCTTCGGCGCCTGCCCGTAACCAACACGTCTCGAACACGGCATAGTACCGACGTGATCGAGCGTGCCTGGCTGGTGCTCGTCGGACTGTCCGCGTGTGGACGGATCGGCTTTGATGCGCCCGGCGCGCGCGATGGGGACGCGCAGGTCGACGCTGGTTTCGGGCCATGGGCTCCGCCGGTTCCGCTCGCCGAGCTCAACCTCGCGCTCAACCAGGATGACGACCCGTCGATGACGGGCGATCTCCTCGAGATCGTCTTCGATTCGGATCGCGCGCCGAGTATCGGCGGCGACGTGTTCACCTCGCGTCGGATCAGCGCGACCATGCCGTTCGGCTCCCCTACGATCGTGAGTAACCTCGCATCGAGCGCAGACGAGACGTCCCCTGATATTTCGGCCGACGGCCTGACGCTCTATCTGGGAAGTGATCGAGAGAACCCCGGCGACCGGGATCTGTTTGTCGCGACACGCGCGGATCGCACCTTGCCGTGGTCGACGCCCACGCGCGTCATCGAGCTCGCATCGCCGTCCCACGATTCGAGTGCACAGGAGACGGCAGATGGCCTGGCGATCTACTTCGCGACGAGCCGCGATGGAACGTCAGACCTCTACTTCGCGACGCGCGCTGCGCGAGGCCAGCCATGGGGCACGCCCATGCCGGTGCCCGGATTGTCGGATCCTGTGATCAGTGAAAGCGAGCACTGGATCAACGACGACGCGACCGTCATCTACTTCACGAC
>JACCQV010000292.1 GCA_013813945.1 Deltaproteobacteria bacterium
CCCCAAGGAGCCCGTTGGCGTCGGCGCGAAGTGGCAGTCCACCACGACCGCGAAGCTCGCCGACAAGCTGGACGTCACGCAGGTCACGGATTACGAGCTCGTCGCGCAAAAGGGCACGACCTGGACGATCAAGGGCAAGACCAAGGTCACCGGCACCGATCAGAAGATGCAGGGCGGGGATATCTCCGCGATCAAGGGCAGCGGCACCAGCGAGGCCACGATCACGGACGGCATGCTGTTCCCGACGTACAAGACGATGCTCGAGACGCAGTTCACGGCGGCCGAGGCAGGCAAGAGCATGCAGTTCGCGCTCAAGGTCGGCGGCTCGGTCAACGCGAAGAAGTAACGGGCGCGTGCCAGCGAGGACCACGCGGGCACGCCAACGGTGGGCGGAAGAGATCGACCTCGCGTGTGCACGAGTGCCGCGGAGAACACCGAGTTGCGCGCGATCTGTCGATTGCTCTGATACCTACATCGATCTGCGTCGCGGGTGGTCGATGTACAGAGTCATGGCAACTCCGACGGTCCGAGTCATGGTCTACGCTAGCTCCCTTCGCGCAAAGTGGGTGCAGAGCGAGCTCGGACGCGGCAACGCGCTGATCCAGTTCGGTGGGCGCATCGAGCATGTCGTCGCGGCCCTGGTCGAGGCCCCTTCGCCGCGCCCGCAGGTGCTGGTTGTCGACTTCGACGCGATCGCGGTCGTCGACATCCTGCAGCTGCACGCGGTGCGTGATCACGGCTGGTGCGGCCGGATCATCGGTCTCGGAGTCGTACCGAATGCGCTGCGCAGGTCGCTCGGGATCGAGCGCGTGCTCAACACGCCGTTCGTTCGCGATAGCCTCAGCGATGCGATCGCCGAGATCGGCTTCGAAGCACAGACGTCGATGATCCCCGTCATGCACGGCGATGCCGGGCCGGCGAACACGCTGTGCGCCCAGCCCGCCGAGGTCGTCGTCGCGCGTGCGCGAACGCGCTAGCGGCGGCACGCAGCTGATCGGCTAGCACGCGCGATCGCGGAACTGCCGACGCTCGGCGACGTCCGCAAGGCGCTTCGCGCGCGGCTCTTACGCGCCGAGCTCGGTGTACAGCCGGCCGATTCGCTCGCGCATCGCGGTCTGTGCTTCCTCTGGCCCGACGATCCAGGCGTGCCGGCCGAGCCCGAGCACCCACTGGGTTACCCACTCGAAGCCGTCGCAATCGACGAGCAGCTCCGCAGAGCCATCATCCTGCATCGTGACCTCGCCCACGGGCCAGTTGACTCCGATGCGCGTGACCGCAAGTGGATCGAGCTGGACGCGAACGGTAACGGAATCCGCCGACGGAACGTAGAGTCGATCGCGGCGGTACGCCTCGAGGTCGAAGTTCGCCGGCTTCTCGAAGCGCTCCATCGTCGTGTGCAGCGCACCGATGCGATCGAGGCGGAACGTCCGGACGTCACCGCGCTTGTGGCACAAGGCGACGACGTACCACTCACCAGCGTGGTGGACCATGCCGTATGGATCGATGGGCCGACGCTCGGCCTGATTGCGCGATACCGCCGCGTACTCGATCTCGACGCGCTCGTAGCGGCGCGCAGCGGTGACGAGGAGGCGGAGGTGCGCTGCGACGGCGAGATCGGCAGAGGCAATGACTGTGCTCGTTGCGAGGCTCTCGGCCTCTCGTGCATCACGACCGAGGGCGATCAGGAGCTTCTTCTCGGCGCCTTCCATCGCGGCGTCGAACGGAGCGATGCCGCTCTCGCGCAGCGCACGGATCCCGAGGAGGAGGGAGCAGCCCTCGGCCGGGGTGAGGCGCAGCGGGCGCGTGAGGCGGTGCGCGAGATCCACGAACACGCGTCCCTCGTCGACAGACACCAGCAGGTACTCGCCGGGATCGCCGTCGGGCGGGCCCACCTGCGAGAGCAGCTCGAGATCCGCGAGCAGCTCGTCGCGCTCGGCGCCGAGCATCTTCGCGAGCTGATCGACGAGGACGCCCTCGGGATACTTCGCGACGTACGGCACGATGTAGAGCAGGCGGCGAATCTTCTGACTGACGTCGCGCATCACGCCACCTCGGCGGGGATGACCATCAGCGGCGCCGGATAATGGGTCGCGATCTCGGCGAGCTCCTCGGCGATGCGTGCACGCAGGCGCTCGCCGCGCACGATCCGGATCGCACCCTTGGCGGCGAGGATCCGGGTCGCGGCGAACTCGAAGTTGCCGCAGTCGAACGTCACGAACGTGCGGTCGCCGTCCTTGCGCTTGACGGCGCTGATCCCGAAGTCCTCGTTGCCGACCTCGGCCGCCTCGGGAGACAGTGCGAGCTGGACCTCCTCGGGCGAGTCGGTGGTGAACGTCCACGGTGAGCGCTGTGCGTACGCCTTGACGTCGAAGTCGGCGGGGCGCTCGAAGTCGGGCGACTTGGGCTTGGGGGCTTGCTCGGCCGCGAGCATGCGATCGACGCGGAACGAGCGGACCTCCTTGCGGAGGTGGCACCACCCGACGGCGAGCCAGGCGCCCTCGCGATAGACGAGCGCGTAGGGATCGAGATCGCGCTTGCTGACCATGCCGGTCGCCGCTGCCTGGTAGGTCAGGGTGACCCGCTTGCGCAGGCGGGTCGCGGACTCGAGCGTCGCGTAGATCTCGCTGAGCTCGGGCCGCGAGTCACGGCCGGCGGCGGGCAGCGTGCGGCCGGGGAAGTGGACGAGCACGGGCGCCGGGCGCGGGAACTCCGTCGGGGTGTCGGGAAGATCGGGGAGATCGAAGGCGAGCTTCTTGAGCGCGAGGTCGACGATCTTGGGATACGTGCCCCCCGGCATCGCGTGGGCGACGGAGGCCGCGAGTACGAGAGCGGAGATCTCATCGCGGGTCAGCCGGACCTCGGGCATCTTGAAGCGCTTGAGGTCGATGACGTAGCCGCCGTCCTCGAGCGAGTCGTCCTCGTCGGGCGTGATGTAGCGGATCGGGACGCCGAGCTCGAGCAGGTCGGCCTTGTCCCGCTCGAACGCGCGGAGACCGGCCTCCACGTTGACGGTCTGATACGCGGAGAACTGTTCGCGGATGTCGCGGTACGTGACGGGCGTGCGTGCGCCGAGCAGGATCATCACGAGGTCGAGCAGGCGCTTGCTGCGGTCGCCACGGGTGGCTGACTCGTCGGCGCCGCCGCCCTTCCCCTTGGTCGACTTGATCGTCACGGCGCCCGTTCTAGCGCACGCGGATCGAAACCGAAAGCGGGAGCGTCAGGTGCCGGAGCACGAGAATTTCCTCGACGCTGGCGAACGATCCACGCGAGTTCGCTTACGATGTGACGCATGTCGTCGTCGTCGGATGATCAGCCGCCAGGAAAGCCACCGGGT
>JACCQV010000310.1 GCA_013813945.1 Deltaproteobacteria bacterium
ATCGAGGAGTGCACCCTGGGCCTTGCGCAACACGGCCTCGGGCAGCGCAGCGGGACCAGACGAGAAGTTGAGCTTCCGCTTCAGCGCGGGTCTTCCCGGTAGAAGACGGTGATGGCGATGCAGTGGAAGGCTTCATCCGAGGATTGCGTCACCACGATGTCAGTCAGCTTGAGTTGAGTGTGAGCGCTCATCCACGCCGAGACCTTCTCACCGAGCTGGTCACGGTCCGCCACCATCGTCGCCGAGAACACTTTCACTCCGTTGAACTGCACATCGCGCCTCAGCGTCACCTGCCCCGAGGTATTGGCTTGGTTCGCAGACATAGACTCGGTGAAGTTACACCGGCTACTCGTCGTCGTCGAGCGCACGGTCGAGGGCGTTCGCGAGCTTCTCTGCGTCCTGCTTCGACATCGACGTCGGAGTGAAGGCCTTTTCCGCGGTCTCTACCAAGGCCAGCATCCGCGCCTGCTCCACAGACAGCCCGGAGGCGTCCGTGGTGATCCATTCGTCCAGCTCTTCGGTGAGCCGCTTTTTCGGTGCGCGTGCCTCCTCGGATTTTGGCGTGATCCCGGCTGCCGGTGCGCCATGACGGCGGTAGCTGATCGAACCGTACGCGGCCGAGAGGTCCTTCCGGAATTCGCTCATGTTCTGGTAGCGCTTGTTCGGATCCTTCTTCATCGCCTTCAGGATCACGGCCTCGGCCATCTCGGTGATCTCGCGATGCGGCGCGAACTCGCGCGGCGAAGGCGCCTCGGTGTGAATGTGCATCGCCAGCACTTCACTGGACTGCGGCGCCTCGAACGGCGGACGGCCGCACAGCATGTCGAACAGAATCACACCGAGCGAGTAGACGTCAGCTCGGTGATCGACGTCCTCGCCGCGCGCGGCCTCGGGCGACATGTACTCGGGCGTGCCGAACACCGCGCCTTGCACGGTCTCCGCCATCAGCTCGTCCTGGATCAGGACCTTCGCGATCCCGAAATCGAGAACCTTCACGAAGTCGTACGATTCCTCGCGCTCGGTGATCCACGTCTGGTCCGGCGCCATGCGAACGAGATCGCGGCGACCGGGCTTCTTCAGCAGCATGATGTTGTCGGGCTTGAGATCGCGATGGATCACCCCGACCGCGTGCGCAGCCTCGAGTGCGAGCGCGATCTGGTTCGCGACGTTCAGGGCGCGGTGCAGCTCGACCGCGCCGTCCTTCTCGATCAGATCCTCGAGGCTCTTGCCCTCGAGGTACTCCATGACGAAGTACACGGGCCCATCGGCGAGGATCCCGAAGTCCGTGACGTCGACGATGTTCGCGTGGTTGATCGACGTCGCTGCGCGCGCCTCGCGCAGAAACCGGTGAATCGCTTCCTGGTACCGCGCGAACTGCGGATGCAGGACCTTCACCGCGACGGCCTTCTTGATGTAGACGTGCTCGCCGCTGTAGACGGTGCCCATGCCACCGCGGCCCAGGATCTTGTCGAGGCGATAGTTGCCGATCGACGTCCCGAGCCGCGCGATATCCTCCTCCTCGACGAGGACCGCCGAGTCGTGGAGGCAGAACCGCTCGCCGTCAGGGAAGCGGGTGAAGCACTTCGGGCAGACCTTCATCTACTTCCCGACTCTCGCCTGCGCGAACAACGAGATGAACCGATTGTCGATCGGGCTCTGCCCTTCGGGCGGCTTGACGTTGAGCAATGTGAACTCGAGCCCGATGTCGAACTTCTGGTTCGGCGAGAACTGAATGCGGCCCGTGACCGGGACCTGGAACGCGCCGGCCGACGTATCGAAATCGGGAATGCGGAGCTGCGCGAAGATCACCACGGACAGCGGCGAGACCGGGTTGGTCGCGATGCCGAGTGATGGGTTGAGGTCGGGCTTGGCGCCGTTGCGCACGTCGCGCGACCTGAGCATCATCGTCATCGGATCGGTCTCGATGATCGTGTAGCCCTTCGTGACCGAGTTGAAGTCGATCGACATCAGGGTCTCGAGGGCGACGATCGCGATCTCGGGCTTGATCGCGTAGCGGAACGGGAACCCGATATCGAGCGAGAACTGCGTCCCACCCGCCTTGTAGTCGCCGCTCGGAAGCTCGGGCTGAACCACGCCGCTGGTCGGGTCGGTGCAGTCCATCGGCGTCGGTGTGACGGAGCCGCAGTAGACGGGGAGGGCGGTGCGGTGAAGGTTCGCAGCGAGCCGGATGCTGACGAGATCGTAGGCGAGCGAGCCTTCGAACCCGGCGTAGATGCCGAACTGCTTGAAGTTGTACGCGTTGGTGATGCCGCCGATGATCGAGAAGTTGTCGGTCATGCCGTAGATGGTCTCGAGCGAGACACCCACGCTCTCGAACGCGCCCTTGGCGCTGATGTCCGTACCAACGCCGAGCCGGAGCTGGATGATCTTCTCGGTCATCGTCAGCGGTCGCGAGATCTCGCGGACCGGATACGTGCGCATCGTGAAGAGGCCGCCGGAGGTGATCGGAGGCTGATCCTTGTCGTCCTCCTCCTCTTCCGCGCCCTCGTCATCGCCCCCCTTGCCACCCTCCTCCTCATCGTCCCCGCCCTCGTCTTCGTCATCATCCTGGGCGTAGGCCGGCCGAGAGGTCCCAGCGAACGACACCAGGCTCGCCGAGAGCGCCAGCGCGAGAAACCGCGGAAGCATCACCACCTTGCTGAAATGCTACCGCAATCCTCCGCGGCCTGCCTCGGATCGCACCCCAGAAATGCCTGAACGCATGGCCCCGAAACAACCGAAGGGCCCGCTGGGGTGACGGTGTCACCTCGCGAGCCCTTCAGCATTCGAAAATCTAGTCTCTAGCTAATAAGAGAGAGCCGAAGCCGTGGTCGGTGCGCCGCTAGCCACCCGAACGAGATCAGACGAGCTCGACAGGCGCGCAGCGCAGCCTGATCACCTCTTCTTGCCCTTCTTCGCGCCCTTCTTGCCACCCGACGACTTCTTGGCGGCTGCCTTCTTGGCGGCCGGCTTCTTCGCGGCGGGCTTCTTCGCCGCCTTCTTCGGAGCCGACTTGCCAGCGCTCTTCTTGCGCTTGCTGCCACCGACCTGGCGGGCCTGGCGGGCAACGTCACCGTCGCTGTCGAGGTAGTAGAGGAACTTGCTGTAGTCCATCTCGACGCCAGCGGCAGCGACCTTCGCGGCCTTGCCCTTCGGCTGGCCCGGCTTCTTGCGGGGCGTAGCCCACACGTCGCCACCCTTGATGTAGTACATCAGGTCGTTGTCACGCTTGATTCCAGTCTTCGCGATCTTCTCAGCCATGTTGTGAACCCTCCCTGGGGGTGTTGCGCCGGACCCTACTTCAGGCGTCTGACATCCGCCTGGCAATTCCGCCCGAAAATCCTCGTCGGGAACGGACCAGATCTCCGACGAGGAACCTCGGCGGGGGTCGTGGGGCATAAATCCTCGTCGAGAAATGCCTGTGGATAACTCGTTCCTCGTCGAGGAATCGAAATGATCTAAATCCTCGTCGGGAAACAGGAATTCCTCGTCGAAGATCACCGCTGGCGGGTCGGTTTACGACGAGGTTTCGGGGTCGTTTCGGCGCGCTCGACGACCAGAACCTGGCTCTCGGCAGCACCGTCGAGGGGGGCCCAAAAAAAATCACCAAATCGCCCGACGACCCGGAATCCGGCGGCCGCAACGAGCGCTTCGAGCTCTGCCGGGAAGTACTTCCGCTGGGTCAGCTTGATCACGCGGCTGCCCCCTTTGCCGTCGACCGGATCGTAGTAGAGCCGGATCGTGACGATCTGGTTGACCGGATCGTAGTCGTGATTCGTCGAGTAGAACATCGCGCGGCCGGTGCTTGGATCGGTGAACCGCGTCTTCGCCCATCGCCTGTCCGGATCGCGCACCAGCCACGCGAGGTCGGGCATCTGGACGTCGAATGCGAACGCACCGCCGGGCGCGAGGTGCGCCGTAACGCGCGCGAGACACGCCGCGAGCTCGCCGCGCGTGTACAGATGCTCGAGGACATTGAACGCGGCGATCACGAGTGGAACCTTCGGAGGCGGCGCGCTGAACGTGCAGAGATCGCCCTCGACAACCTTGATCCGCGAGCGCGCGACACCGGGGAGGTTCTCCGCGCGTGACCGCAGCCGCGCGATCATGGCCTTCGATTGATCGACGGCGACGACGTCGTGACCGTCGCGCGCTAGCGGAATCGTCACGCGTCCCGAGCCGGCGCCGAGCTCGAGGATCCGACCGGGACCGCCGAGCCGCTTGGTTGCGAGCTCGCGATAGAACGTCACGTCGGCGCGGCGGCGGCGATACTCGTAGTCATAGAGCGCGGCGTCGGCGTAGTGCTCGCGCGAGCCCGAATCGATCAGCTCGACGACCAGCCGCTCGTCGATGGTGGTTGCCCTCGGCGACCGCGAGGGCACAACTACCGCCGGCGGCCGCCGCGGCGGCGGCGTCGGCGCTTGCGGGGATTGTTCGGGTCCTCTTCGCCCTCGTCGTCACGACCTTCGCCGCTCGACGTGACCGTGGGTAGCTCGCCGACCTCGTGGCCCGACGCGCGCTCGAGCAGCTCGAACAGCAGGACCGCGTCGTCGATCAGCTCGCGGCCCCCGGCGAGCTCGGCCTGGCCGCCCTTCTTCTTGGCCATCTGCAGCTTGCGCTGCGCGAGCAGGATGTAGCGCAGCCGCTCGCTGTCCTTGCGTGTGACGTGGAGCTGGACGATGACGGGATGGGCCAGCTCCTGGATCGCGCCATGGAGATCGCCGCCCTTGGCGTCATCGCTGCCGAAGATGAATGGGGCGAGCAGCGCGCCGAAGGCCACTGCGTTCGAGGGATCGCGGCCTTCCGCGATCACCGTGTCGATCTGGCCGAGCGTCGACCACGCGAGCTCGCGACGCTTCACGAGCTCTGCGCCAGGCAGCACGAACGACAGCCGGACCGGAACCGCGGCCAGCGGGCGCGCGGCGGGCTCGTCGGCCCAGACCTTGTGCCAGGCCTGCTCCTCGTCATCGAGATCGAAATCGTCGCTCTCGACCTCGTCGTCATCGTCATCGGTCTCGACGATCACGCCTTCCGCTTTCGCCGCGGCCTGCGCCATGCGCTCGAGCTCGTCGGGATCGTCGGGATCGTGCTCCGCAGGATCCTCGTCGACGTACTCGATCATCGGCACCGTAGGCTTCGGCACCGTCTGCGTGGTGATCACGGGTGCGACCGCCGGTGCGCCCGGACCCTCGAGGAGCCCGGCCAGATACTGCGACAGCACCGAGAGCACGCCGGTCTCGACCATCAGCTCGAAGGATCGCTTCGCCGCGCCTCCGCGCATCAGGCGATGGATCTCCTCGAGGAGGCGGGGCGGTGCGCACTTGCTGATCTCGCCACGCCAGCGAAGCAGGGCGCGCCAGGTCAGGGGCTCGAAGCCGAAGTCGAGACGCGCCGCGAACTTGATCGCGCGCAGCATGCGGACCGGGTCCTCCTGGAACCGGATATCGGGATCACCGATCGTCCGCATCAGCTTTGCTTCGAGGTCGACCAGCCCACTCACGTGGTCGATCACTTCCTCGCGCTCGACGTCGTAGAACAGGCCGTTGATCGTGAAGTCGCGGCGCCGCGCGTCGTCGGTCTCGGTGCCAAAGACGTTA
The DNA here is from genome assembly GCA_013813945.1 of Deltaproteobacteria bacterium. GTDB lineage: Bacteria > Myxococcota_A > Polyangia > Haliangiales > Haliangiaceae > JABFXX01. The sequence goes on from JACCQV010000310.1 coordinate 5,598, forward strand.
TCGCGGCGGATCAGGAGGTCGTTCGCGTCCTCGTCGCGCGGGTTCGCGCGGAACGTCGAGGTCTCGATGATCTTGGAGCCGAAGAACACGTGCGCGAGCCGGAACCGGCGACCGATGATCCGCGAGTTGCGAAACGTCGCCTTGATCTCGTTGGGGGTCGCGGACGTCGCGACGTCGAAGTCCTTTGGCGTCTTGCCGACCAGGAGGTCCCGGACGCAGCCACCTACGAGGTAGGCCTTGTACCCGGCGCGGGTGAGCTTGCGGACCACGCGATCGGCATCGGGATCGATGGCAGCGCGGTCGAGCGAAGGCATCGGCGTTCGCGCTGTACCATGCGACGTTTATCGCGCGCAAGTACGCGTACCGCTTAGGTTCGCAGGGGATCTCGCCGCTAGCGCGAGCGCAGCCAGATCTTGCCCCACGGATCAAAGTACGCGGGCGTGTTGGCGTCGAGGTGAAGCTCGCCCTCGCCGATCAACGGCTCGTAGTTCCCGGCGACCACCATCACCGTGTACGTGCCGGGCACGGGCACCGGCTGCTTGAGCTGGACCTCGCCCTGCGTGTTCGATCGCCCCCACGCGAGTACCTGATCATCGAGGCGGTTGACGTCGACGGCCTTCGCATCGACTCCGGGCTTCAAGATCATCACGAGCGCATCGGCGACCGGGGCTTCGCTCGCCGCATCGAGCACCTTCGACGATAGTCGAACGCCCTCGGCCGGTGCCTCGACCGCGGACGGCTGGAGCTCGCAGTCGTTCGCACCTTCGAGCGGTGTCCAGCCGACCGTCGCGATCGCGAGCAAGCAGCTCGCTGTCGACAGCGGGCGCACGAGCCCGACTTGCGACGTCTCGACGACATTTCCCGACGCCACCGTGCGCGTCCGGAACGCCGATGCAATGCCGACGAGCCGGCCCTGATCATCGACGACCGGCCCACCCGAGTTGCCGTGCGTGATCGACGCGTCGGTGCGGATGAAGTCGCGACCCGCCGTGTTGTCCTCGCCGGTCCAGCCTTCGACCTGACCCTCGGACAACGTCAGGCCACCGCCGCCGACATCTGGATAGCCGAGCACCCACAACCGCTGGCCCATCCGAACATCTGCGCTGCGGCCTTCGGGCAGCGTCGCCCACACCGAGCCGTTCGTCGGGTTCCAGACGCGGCCGTCGAGATCGAGGTCGCACTTGATCAACGCCAGGTCGAGGTCGCGCTGGAGCTTCCCGCGGCTCGGCCGTCCTGCGCACCACAGCTGCGGTGCGTGATCGGGCTGGCTGAACCTGCCGATCACGAACACGTCGTGGAGCTTGCCGTCCTTGTTGTGAATCACGTGGTAGTTCGTGAGGATCGATCCGTCGCTACCGACGACGACGCCCGAACCACCGCCGCGCGGCTTGAGGCGGCCGTCGATCAGGTCTGCGGCGACGACCATCACCGTCGAGTCGAACGCGCGCGCGACCGCGTTCGGATAGGTGCGCTGCGACAGCGTCCGTGATTGCGGCACGAGGGGCAGGCCGGTCCGCGTCGGGACGCGGAGCGTCGGCGCAACGACGTCCTCGATCCGCTCGAGCTGGTTCGGCGCACCGAACATCGTGATCACGTACAGCTGCTCGCGATCGATGGTTGCGTACTCGATCGCGCGATCGACGCGCGGGACGTCGCCCTTCTCCGCAACGTGCGCGTAGCGATACACGGTGCGCAGCCAGTCATGGCCCGAGATCGATCGGACCGAGCTGTCGTCCAG
>JACCQV010000336.1 GCA_013813945.1 Deltaproteobacteria bacterium
GACGAGAAGTGGAGCTGGAACCCGGACACACCGAACAAGCTCCCGGCGGGAGCGCGGATCTCTGCGGGAAAGTCCGGGAACGTCGAGATGTCGTTGCCGGCCTCGGCCGCAGCCTTGGCGAACTCGGAGCCCGTGAGCTGCATGCCGTCGCCCGAGTCGCCGGTGAACCGGATCACGACTCGGTCCAGGTGCTTCGTTTCCATATGGATTGGCGCGGACCTTACCAGGCAGCTTCCCCGAACCCAAGACTCTCGGACGGCGGCGGTAGGCCCATGAAACCACTGGTCGGATGGGATACCTTCCAGATGTGATCAGGGCGTTTCTCATCGCGGTCGTCGGATCTTCGCTGCTCGCGTGCGGCAGCTCGTCACCGCAGTCCACCGGGCCGACCGGCCCAGTGGCCCAGGCCGAGTTCGGTGCGGGTACACCACTCGCGACTCCCGGCGAACGCATGACGTATCGCGTGCAGCTGCGCGGCATGGAGCTCGCGACGATGCAGATCGCGGTCGGCGACCTGACCGCGCTCAGCGGCAAGCAGACGATCGTCGTCCAGGTCCACGCGAAGTCCGTGGGGCTCGCGAGCATGGTCGCGGCGATCGACGATACGTTCACATCGTGGATCGACGTCACGACCGGCCGCTCCGTGCGGTTCGCGGTCGACGAGTACGAGACCAACAGCAAGACGAACGTCGAGCACACGATCGCGGATCTCATCGGGCGCTCCGGAGATCAGGTCCCGATCACGTTTGCGCTCAACGACGCGCCGCCGCAGCCCGAGCCCCAGAAGGTGACGCAGGCCGACGTCTGGGACTACAATGCGTTTCTGATCGCGCTGCGCAGCTGGGAGGGAGCTCCGGGAAGGTCCGCGCAGATCGAGGTGCTGCGCAGCCGCTACCTCTGGTCGATGGCGGTCAAGATCGGGGGCAAGGAGAAGCTCGAGACCGAGCTCGGGGAGCTCCCGGCACTGCGATTCGACGCGCATACGTTCAAGCTCACGCGCGCCGGAGCAAAAGACATGACGAGCGACGAGCGCGATCTATCGATCTGGATCAGCGACGACAACGACCGAGTGCCACTCAAGCTCGTGGCGCGCACCGACTACGGCGACGTCAAGATGGAGATCGTCGACTACCAGCCAGGCACCGGCACTCGTCTGCGTCCCTGACGCTCGCGTGCCGTCGGAGCTGACGAGCTAGTGGGGAGCGGGAGCGGCCGACTTGAAGGCCTTCTCGCCTTTGCCCATGATCTCTTTGTTGTAGTAGTCGGCTGCCGAAACACCCGAGGCCTCCGCGACCTTGAGCTGCTGGTCGATGATCTGCTTGAAGCCTTCCTTGGGGAGAGCTCCGCCGACGAACTTGCCGTTGATGAAGAAGGCCGGGGTCCCGCTGACCTTGAACTTCTGCAGCTCCTGCATGTCCGCGTTCACGAAGCCAACGCAGTCCTGGCTATCCATGTCGGTCTTGAACCGAGCCGGATCCATCCCGAGCTCCTTCGCGATGGCCAGGATGTTCTCCTCGCCGAGCTTCGACGGGTCACGCGACTGCGAGTAAGCGCCGAAGCCTTTCTCCCAGAACGCGTGATAGAAGCCCAAGAACTTCTGTTGCTTGGCCGCAGCGCAGGTGGCCTGGTGGGCCTTCTGCACGGTCTGCGGGTGCACGACCATATTCTTGTAAACGACGCGCACCTTGCCGTCGTACTCCTTGACCAGCTCTGTGAGGGCCGAACTGACCCTCTGGCAGTAGGGTCAAGCAAAATCCCAGGCCTCGATGATCGTCACCATGGCCGTGGGGGGACCTTCGACGAGACCGGCCTTGAGGTTCTGCTCGATGTTGACCGCGAACGTCGCGTTCGGATCGTGGTCCTCGGCCGCCTTCTGCTGCTGCTGCTGCTTCTGCTGCGCGTAGACCTTGTTGAGGAAGTCGAGCGCCTCTGCGTTCTTCGCGTAGTTGTCCTCGAGGCGGCGCAGGCGCGTCTCGACATCACCGCTGTGATCCGCTTCGACCGAGACCGGCTTGGCCCCCGGGTCTGAGCCCTTCGTCGTGTCGAGCTTCGACGGTGCGTTTTCGCACCCGGAGGCAACGAGGAGCAGAAGGGCGGCGACAGAGGCGAGGCGGCTCATGCCCGACATCTTGCTGCATCAGAACGCACCTGACAAGCGAAGCCGCGTGGTGGCATGCTGCCCGGCCGTGCGCCGTCCCCTGTTTGCCCTGGTCCTGATCGCCTCCGCGTGCGGTGACGATGCTTCGGTCCCGCTCGATACCCCGCTCCCCCCCGATGTCCGGATCGACGCCCCGTCGAACGGTTGTGAGTCGCAGGGTGCGATCGGCCAGTTCATCCGGCGCGCCGGCAATCCGCGGGTTCTGCCCGGGACGACCTACCTCGACGGCAAGATCGACGTCCGGATCACGGATCCCGACGTCCACTTCGATCCCACCTCGCAGCGCTGGGTCGCGTACTGGGCGGCGGGCCACGGCTCGACGTACACCGACCCCAACATGGTCGCGGTCATCCGCCGCGCGACCAGCGCCGATC
>JACCQV010000392.1 GCA_013813945.1 Deltaproteobacteria bacterium
GGGCCGCGAGCTCCTCGGGCCGCTTGTGCAGCCGCAGCTCGTGCAATGCGATCCGCGGATCGACCACGGCACGCGGCGGCCGCTTCCCACGCTTCTCGCTCTTGCGCAGCCGCGCGATCGCGGACGCGACGAGCAGATCCATCTGCTCGTCGAGGCCGAGCCCGTAGTGCAGCTCCTCGTGGTTGGCCATCAGCTCCCACAGCCGCGTCGGCAGCTCGGAGGTGGCATACGCAGCATCGGCGCCGTACTTCTCCTTGGCGCCTTCGAGTCCCGCGCGTCGGCCGTCCCAGGTCTCGAGCTCGGGATCGCGGGGCCGCACGAACATCACGAACCGCTCGGTCTCTGCACCGGGGCGGAGCACCAGCGTGGTGTCGGGCTCGACGAACCCGGTCAGATAGAACACATCCGAGCTCTGGCGAAACGGATGGAAGGCGTCGCCGTTGCGCAGGCGCTCCGGCAGCGAGCACACAACGGCGATGCCGCCCGGCCCGATCGCCTGCATGAAGGCGTCGCGACGAGCGGCGTGTACGGCGGGATCAAACATCGCGCCGGTGAGAATAGCAGCTAGCCGCGACGGCTGCGGCGCACGACCACGAGCACCGCGCCGAGCATCAGAATCCAGCCCGCGGTCGGCTTCCCCGACGAGCAGTACATCGGGGTCGAGTGACCCTCGTCGTAGCCGCCCTCGTACTCCGGGTAGTAGGGCTCGTCGGCGTTCGGGCAGTTCGCGAGCGTCGATGCGGTGGTCTCGCGCGCGCCATGAGCGCGGAGGTTCGCGAGGTACTGGTCGATCAACGCGAGGTCCGCCGCGACATCGGGATCCGCGTGGCGCTCGTTCCATGCGATCGCGGCGCGCTGCGTAGCGACGAGTGCTGCGGCGGCGCACGTGTAGTCACCGCTCTTGGTCGCGAGGCGCAGGCCGAGGAACACGTTGTACATGCCGTAGCGCTCTGCCATCTCGGGGCCGGAGAGGTGCGGCTCCTCCGGCGTCTCGAGCGGATCGGCCGCGTAGTCGAGGGTCACGCTCTGCGTGATGCGCTCGGTCGAGCCCGGCATCCGGTACGACAGCGTGAGGTCGGCGATCTTGGTCGTGGCGTCCGCGGTTGGCTCGAGGTGCACGAAGATCATGCTGCCGCCGCCGCGCCGACCTTGCTCCGGACTCTGCGACGTCCGGCTCGCGAGGAACACCGCAGGAATCTGCATCGAGCCGGTCTTTGTCTGCGCAGACCACAGCCGGGTGCCGACGACCTCGCTGAACGTCCAGCCCGAACCGGCGGCCGCCTCGATCTTGATGTCGAGTGCGAGCGGCGACATGAAGAAGTCGAGCTCCTCGGTGAACACCTCGCCGGCAGCCGCACCGTCCTCGAGGAAGTAGTAGTTGCCGGCGCCGTTCTCGGCGAGGCCGCGCATCAGCTCGACATCGAAGCTCTGACCGACGCCGATCGTGGTCAGTCCGATACCGCGCATGATCTTGGTCTTCGCCATCGCGATGATCTCGGTCTGCGAGGTGATGCCCACCGTCGCTTGACCATCAGACATGAAGATCACGCGATTCTGGCGCTCGTTGGCCGGGTACTCGCCGAGCAGGTCGAAGCCTTCCTCGAGGCCGTCGTGGATGTTGGTGCCGCCGCGCGGCGTGAGTGCGTTGATCTTGGTGTGGAGATTCGTGCGATCGAGCGTCGCGGTGAACGGCGCATCGATCGTCACGACGTCGTCGAACGAGATCATCGCGATCCGATCCTCGGGCTTCAGGTTGTCGACGAGCGTGTGCAGGCCCGTCTTGACCTTCTCGAGCCGGTTGTCCTGCGACATCGATCCAGAGTGATCGACGACGACAACCAGGTTCATCGGCTTGCGCACGTACGTCGACGGATCGACCGGGGTGTTGACGGCGATCTGCAACGTCGCCTGGTGGGCACCGGTGAGCCAGTCGCGGCCAACCGACAGGCCAGGGGTGAGGCACAGCGTCTGTCCGCAGTCCGCAGGCGGCGACTCGTTGAAGTGCTCGTTGAAGAAGCCGTTCGCATCGAGCGTGTTCGCGGCAGGTATCTCGCCGCGATCGAGGATGCTGCGGAACTCGCCCATATCCTGCGCACCGCCGAAGCTCACGCCACCGCCACCGGCACCGCCTTCGGAAGCTGAGCCGCTGTCGGCGCCGCCGGCACAAGCGGACACGAGGAGGAGGGAGAAGGGCAGGGTAAAGGAGCGCATGTGGACTCCTTCAGCAGCATTGGTGCCAGGTGGCTCGCGTGCCGAATTCCTCAGGGAGGCGTTCTACTTGGACGCGTGATCGGGCCACGCTCGCCGGCTGTCGGTTCACCCGAGATCCCGCAGGACGCGACATTCATGTCGTAGACTGCGCCCGCGATGATCACTGCCCGGCTCCTCCTCGTGATGTCCGTCGTGACGGCCTGCTCCCGCAAGGCGCCGCCGCCACCGCCCCCGGCGGAGCCCGCGAAGGATGCGGGGGTCGCCAGGCCCGTCGTGAGCGACGCCGCCGCGCCCGCTCCGGTCTACCGCACGGAGAAGTCCGGCGATCACGTTTCACCCGAGCAGCTCGGTCACGGCAAGACGTTCATGGTCGTGTCCGAGGCTCCGCTCGCGACCAAGGTCGGTGCCGATATCCTCGCGAGTGGCGGCAACGCGGTTGATGCGGCGATCGCCACCGCCTTTGCGCTCGCGGTTGTCTTCCCCGCCGCCGGCAATCTCGGTGGTGGCGGCTTCGCCGTGGTTCGCGTCGCCTCGGGCAAGGCCGTCGCGCTCGACTTTCGCGAGACCGCACCAGGTGCAGCGACCGCGGACATGTACCTCGACGAGAAAGGCACGCCGACCAAAGGCTCGCTCGTGGGGCACCGCGCTTCCGGCGTACCCGGCGCGGTCGCGGGGATGTGGGCGCTGCACGGCAAGCTCGGCAAGAAGCCGTGGAAGGAGCTCGTCGAACCGGCAATCGCGCTCGCGCGCGACGGTTTCATCGTCGACAAGCGTCTTGCAGAATCGATCGAGCGGCATGCGCCGCGTCTGCTCGAGTTCGCGACGAGCGCGGAGATCTGGGTACCGAAGCGGATCCCGCGCGCCGCGGGCTCCACGGTCGCGATCCCGCTCCTGGCCGTCGCGCTCGAGCGCATCCGAGACGGCGGCGCCGATGGTTTCTACAAGGGCGAGACCGCGGCTGCGATCGCCACGGAGATGAAGGCCGGCGGCGGACTGATCACCGGCGCGGATCTCGCCGGCTACAAGGCAGAGTGGCGCGAGCCTCTCAAGGTGAGCTATCGCGGTCACTCGCTGTTCACGATGCCGCCGCCGTCGTCGGGCGGGATCGTGGTCGGCATGACCGCCGGAATGCTGCGCGCGGTGGAGCTCGGCAAGCTGCCCTGGCACGGCTACGAGCACGTGCACCAGATCGTCGAGGTCTGGCGCCGCGCGTTCGCCGCGCGCAACGAGCTGCTCGGCGATCCCGCGTTCGTCAAGAACATGCCCGTTGCGAAGCTGCTCGCGCAGCCGTATCTCGACAAGCTCGCGGCGACGATCACGCCGACCGCGACCTCATCGCAGGACATCGCGCCGATCATCGAGGGCGATCACACCACGAACCTGTGCGTGGTCGACAGCACCGGAATGGCGGTCGCGTTGACGACGACGCTGAACACATCGTGGGGTAGCGGCGTCACGATCCACGGCTTTCTGATGAACAACGAGATGGACGACTTCACGGTCAAGCCCGGCGCCGCGAACACGTTTGGTCTCGTGCAGGGTGTCGCCAACAAGATCGAGCCCGGCAAGCGGATGCTGTCGTCGATGTCGCCGACCATCGTCGAGGATGCCAAGGGCGAGCTGCGCCTCGTGGTCGGTGGCGCAGGCGGACCGCGAATCATCACCGCGGTGTGGCAGACGATCTCGAACGTGATCGACTTCGGTACCAGCATCGGCGTCGCGATCGCGTGGCCGCGTTTCCATCATCAGCATCTTCCCGACAACGTGCAGATCGAAGCCGCCTCGATCGAGCAAGCCACCGACACCAAGCTGCGAGCTGCCGGCTACGAGGTCAAACACGTGACAGGGCGCGCGTTCGGAGTCACCAACGCGATCCTGCGTGTGAAGGACGGCTGGGACGGTGCCGCCGATCCACGCGGCGGTGGCGCGGCGATCGGCGACTGAGCCGCAAGCAAGATCGAGGTTTCGCCCGCAGCGAAGCAAGCGGCGAAACGAACCTGGCGGCGAAGGAACCCCGTTTAGCGGCAATGCTGGTCGGCGAGGGGACGACGCGGGAACGCCAGGCGTGGGCGGAAGCCTCAGTGCCGCCACGGTCGCACAGTCGCTTGCACGCGCTGCTTCAACGGCGGCCCGCACCCTCTCCCACGCCTTCAGCCGCTGCCGTGGTGAAGCTAACCCCAGGGATCGCTTGTGTTGACCTCGTAGGCGTAGGCGTAGGCGTCTGCGTAGGCGACTCCGAGGCAACCGGCCGAGCCACCGGCCGATACCGGGTCGATGTTCCATTTCCAGACGCTGG
>JACCQV010000369.1 GCA_013813945.1 Deltaproteobacteria bacterium
ACGCCGAGCTCGCCCTTGGACTCGCGACACTCGCGAGCGAGGTCGACCGCATAGGACAGCTCGTCGTCGAGATAGAGGCCGTTTGGCGAGTACTGCGACGAGTTGTCGAACACGAGCCGCTGCGCAAAACCGGCGCGAAAGCTGCCACCGATCAGCGAGACGTCGTCGGTCTCCCACTTCACGAACACCTTCGGGACGTGGACCTGATAGCCCTGCTGATCCGCGATCAGCGCGTTGCGGTTCGGGTCGAACACCGGTGCACCGACCCGGAGGCGCGTCGTGGTCAGCGCGATACCGACCTGCAGGTGCTTCGCTGCGGTGACCCGCGCGCGCAGCGACAGCGGTGGGAGGATCCGATCCTCTTGCGAGACCCGCGTCATGGCCCGGACCCAGCCGTGGATCGCGAGCGGATCCTTGCCGGTTGGCGTCACGACGAGGAACGCCGAGATCGCGAGCAGCTTCTCCTCCGAGAGGACGTTCGCGCCGACGAGCTCGGCCGGATCGCGAATCAGGCCTTGCTGCAGCTTGCGATACTCGATCAGCTTGTCGACGTCCTCGTAGGTCAGGTTCGGCAGGCTGTACAGCTCCGATCGGTTCGCGGTGCTCAGATTGATGCCGCGCTGAAGCAGATCGAGCAGCTCGTCGTAGGTGTCCTGCGAGATGTCCTGTGCGGCGAGCAGGTCCTCGAGCTCGGACTGATCGCTGATGTCGATGAATGTCTCGTAGGGCGTCGCCGACGCGGCTCGCGCGCTGACGACCACCGCAAGAGAGGCAAGGACTGCCGCGCGCACCGCGTTCGAGGCTAACATGAAGCGTGCGCTCACTCGTGGTGGCAGGCCTCGTCGCTTCTGTGCTCTCGCGATCAGCGTCTGCAGACAACGGCGATCGGTTTGACGGCACCACGATGCTGGTACAGGCAGGAGGCGGGCTTGCTGGCGGTGTGATCGGCGGCATCGGCGTCGGGCTGACCGGCGCGCTGATCGGCAAGGCCGTCGGTCCCAGGGGCAACTGGGGGGCGCCGCTCGCGGGCGGTGTGATCGGCGTGGCGCTCGGTCTGGTCGGCGGCATCCCTGTCGGTGTCCAGCTCACTGGCGACGCGCGCGACGGCACCGGCCGCGGCTGGGGAACGGCGGCTGGCACCGTGCTAGCGACCGGCACCGGCATCGCCGTCGCTCTCGCGACCGAGACCACGGGCGGCTACATCGTCACCAAGGCCGTCGGGTTCGTCGTGCTGGTGCTCGGGACGTCGATCCTCGGCTACCACGTCAGCGCTGACGACCACGCGCCGATGACGGTTCCGCTGACCCTACGCTTCTAATTGCAAGGGATCGGGCTGCAGGCGCCCCACAGCCCGGCATTGCGCAGCTTCGCGGCGCTCTCGAGGGCCTTGAATTCCGCGAGCCGGTCGTCGCCATTGGGCGCGATGTGGAGCAGGCATGCGTAGCCGCGCTCGAGCAGCAGCGAGTTGACCTCCTGGCCGCCGACGGAGACGTACGCCAACGTCCGGTCGAAGCGGTCCGTGCACTCGACGTCGTAGTCGATCTGCACGGTCTTGCCGAGCACGAGGTCGGTGTTGAACGTGACGGCGTTACTGCCGTAACACTCGTTCTTGCCGCCGGTGGTCTCGGGCGTGTTGACCATCAGGTATCGGATCCTCGCGCCGCCGACGAGCTCGATCGTGTCGCCGTCGATGATCCGCTCGACCACACCTTCGGTCGGACCGCACTCCGAGCCGCCGCCTTCGCAGCCCGCGCCGGCTGCGGCCATCGCGAGCACGAGCCGCTGGCTCACGGACACTGCGGGTTGGCCGCTTTGGGCGAGCCCATGTTCGACATGTCGCCGTAGCCCCCGACGCCGCTACAGAAGTTAGCCGCCATGTCGTTGGCGATGTCGGTCGTCTGATCCGGATCGAGCGATCTAGACAGCCCGGAAGTGACCGAGGTGTACGTCACGACATCGAGGATGGTTGCGCCGTCCCGAACCTCGATGTTGCCGTTGGTGTCGACCAGATTGAACGCGAACGTGGCATCGACCGTCGGCAGCATCGCGTTGACCGAGGGGTCATTCGAGCGTGCGAAGAGCGCGTATCCCCCGGCTGCCACCGGCTTGCATGTCGTCGATGCGATGACGGTAGGCGTTCCACCGGTCCGCGCGAGGCCAAGCTCGTTGAGATCGAACGATGTGGTGCCGGCATTCGTGATCTCGAACCATTCGCGCTGTGCGTCGGTGAACGGCGGCACGTTCGCCGGATTCGCGAGGAACTCGGTGATCACGAGCTGGCCTGCCGCCGGCTTGACGATCGCTCGTAGTGTCCCACCGTCGTCGCACATGCCGGCGGTCGTGCCGCCGCACTGCGCATTGGCGGCACCAGGAGTGCCGAAGTCCATCAAGTTGTAGAGCACGCTGCCATCGCAGAAGTTGGACTCGAGATCGTTCTCGTC
>JACCQV010000387.1 GCA_013813945.1 Deltaproteobacteria bacterium
GTACGCGCGATGCGCAGACCCGACCGGCGCGTCCGGACCCGCGGCTTCGTACGCGCGATGTGCGTACAGGATGGGCGCGTCGGGAAACGCCGCTTCGATGGTGCGCTCGGTGTAGCGGTCGAGCGGATCGCTCTCGGCGGCAAGCACCGGATCGCGCATCGCCGCCACGAACCGCGGCCACAGCGCGCGCGTGTTGCCGACCAGCAGCCCGACACCGGGCGCGCCTGCGAGCCGCTCCCATCCTGGTTCGCGCGCGGCGAGCGCGGGGTCGAATGCGTGCACGAGATCGAAGCCCGCATCGGCGAGCCGCGCGATCGCGGCAGTGATCGCAGGGTCCACGAACGGACCATCGCACGAACCACGTTCGATGGCACGACGGCGTCGTCAGGCGCGCAGTGCACGGCCGATCGGGAGCTGCGGGCACGATGCGGTCACGCAGCCGCGAAGCGCACGGCCGATCGCGGCGAGCATGGCACACGATGCTCTCACCCAGCCGCGCACGGCCGATCGCGGCGAGCATGGCACACGATGCTCTCACCCAGCCGTGCACGGCCGATCGCCGCCGCGCACGGCGATCGCCGCATGCATGGCACAATGCCGCGTGCCCGCGAAGCTTCATCACGAGCGGATTGCTCGCAGCGATCAGACACCGGCGAGCTGGCTCGTGATGACGCACGGGATCTACGGCTCGGGCGGCAACTGGCGCGGCATCGCGCGCAAGCTCACCGAGCGGCGGCCCGAGTGGGGCGTCATCCTCGTCGATCTTCGCCAGCACGGCCGGTCCGAACCGGGCACGCCGCCGCACACGGTCGCCGCATGTGCCCACGATCTGCAGGCGTTGCTGATCGAGCTCCGCTCGCCGCAGAGCTCGTCCGGGTCCGGTGGTGCGATCGCGGCGCTCGCCGGTCACAGCTTCGGCGGCAAGGTCGCGCTCGCGACGCGCGCACTGATCCCGATGGAGCAGACGTGGATGCTCGATGCGAGCCCGAGCATTCGGCTCGCTTACATGACCGATCCCGGCAACAGCGTGATCCGCGTGCTCGAGCTGATGGAGCGCTTGCCGCGAACGTGGGCACGGCGTGAGGACTTCGTCGCTGCCGTCGTCGCCGACGGTCACGACCAGGGGCTCGCGCAGTGGCTCGCGATGAACGTCGTTCCGGATCCGTCGGGCGGAATGATCCTGCGCGTGGACACGGCAGCGCTGCGCGAGATGATCACGGACTACGCGTCCCTCGATCTGTGGCCCACGCTGCTCGATCCCGCGCACGGGCGAGTCGAGATCGTGGTCGCCGAGCGTGCCTCCGTGTTCACACCCGCCGATCGTGAACGCCTTGCGCACGTTCCTGCACACGTGCACGCGCACGCGATCGACGCGGGTCACTGGCTCCACATCGATGCGCCAGGCGCTGTCGTCGACCTGCTCGCGACCCACTTGCGCTGACGACAAAAGGTTGCACGCTGTAACAGCGGCGTTGCAGAGATCCGGCAGTGGTCTTGCACCGCAGCATCGCCAGTGCAGTCCGCAGACGCAGGGCGCGCGGTGATCCACCTGATCACCGTCAACGCCGTTGGCATGGTGACAACCGACCCTGGCGGCAGCCAGCTCGCGCAACACGTCGAGCAACTGGTCCCCGTTCGCGGTGTCCGGGGTTCCATGGCGCCACGCGCACTGGTGGGTCTTCTCGCGCTCGTGTCCGGCGCTGGCGTCGTGTCCGCGGGTCCGCTCGTGTGGAATGCCCCGTCCGGGTGTCCGGATGCGGCGGACGTTCGCGCGCGGATCGAGCGCCGGCTCGGAGCGTCGGTTGATCACGCTGTTCATGGCATCGAGATCACCGTCGTCCGCGACCGCGGCGCGTTCGTGGCAACCATCGACGCCCGCGCCCTCACTGTCGCGAATGATGTACGAACCTTGCGCAGTGAGCGCTGCGAGGGGCTGGCCGACGCCGTCGCGGTGATCGTCGCGCGGCTCGCTTCGGAGGCGCGCGACCGCGTGCCGGACAGCATGTTGATCTCGATCCCGGAGGTACCGCCGGCCGCTCGCGTCGCTGCACTCGAGGACGCCACCCACGACGACGCGGAGCTCGGTCTCGTCAACAGGGGCTCGCCGAAGCCGATGGCTGACGACGACACGACCCGGAAGTGGGGCGGCGGAGGGCACCTGCGTGGGCTCAGCGGCGCCGGAGCACTGCCGAGCCTGAACCTCGGCATCGAGCTCGCAGGTCACGTCCGCCGATTCGATCGATTCATCGAGGTCGGCGCGGGCCTGTGGATCCCGCAGTCTGCACACCTCCAGGTGGGGGCGCCGGCGCGGGTCGACGTCAGCCTGCAGGTCATCACCGTGCGCGGCGGATGGAGCCCTCGCGATCTGCCGCTCCGCGCATGGCTGACCGCGGAGGTCGGACGGATTCAGGGCATCGGAATCGCGGTCGACGACCCGCGCGCGGGCAGCTCCCGGTGGAGTGCCCTTGGAGGCGGCTTCAACGTCGCGTGGCCGATGTCTCCGATCGCGCGGCTCGTCGGTGCCGTCGAGCTCATGATCCCCATCGAGCGGACGGTGTTCATGCTCGCGGATGGACGCGACCTCTACCGGCCGTCGTCGGCTGCGGCCCGGTGCTCCCTGGGCATCGAGATCGGCTGGAAATGAGTTGTGATGGATCCGGGGTGCTCGCGACACCAACGCTGCAGATGCCTGCAGTGGCCCACGCCCTCGACTCGAGACCCGTGCCAAAGCTCGAGATCGATGTCCCGACGTTTGACGCCGTCTACACGGCGCACGTCGCGTTCGTGTGGCGCGTGCTGCGCACGTTCGGCGTGGCGGAGGCTCAGCTCGAGGATGCGGTGCAGGACGTGTTCATCGTCGTCCATCGCCGGCTCCCGGAGTGGGAGGGCAGGGCAGCGATCACGACCTGGTTGTTCGCGATCGCACGCAGGGTCGCCAGCGCGGTTCGCCGCCGCAAGGGCAACGAACGCACCGAGACAATGATCGACGATCCCGAGGGACCCGCGGACACGTTCGCGGCGATGTCACGGGCGCAGGCCGCCGCGACGGTCATGTCGATTCTCGACGCCATGGACGACGACAAGCGGATCGTGTTCGCGCTCGTCGAGCTCGAGCAGCTGTCGATTCCTGAAGTTGCGCGCATGCTCGAGCTCAACCTCAACACGGCGTACTCGCGGCTGCGGCTCGCACGTGCCGCCTTCGAAGCTGCGGTGAAGGCGCAGGTGACGCCATGACCGGCGAGGGCCTCAGCCCGGCAGCCCGCGCACTGCTCGATGCAGCGCGCCCGGCCATGGCTCCCGATGCCGCCACGGTGCAGCGCGTGAAAACCAGCGTGGTCTCGGCGGCCGGGGCCAGCGCGACCACGGCGATCGCAGTCAAGCTCGGCCTCTTCGCGCTCGTGGCGACGCTCGCGGCGGGTACCGCGATCTACGGCAACCACGCCCGCTCGGTCCCACCACCGAAGATCGAGCTGTCGGCGACCCACAGCGAGTCGACCGCGCCCGTCTCCCAGAGTCGCGCGGACTCGCCGACCGGCGACGCCGCGAGCAACGACGCTCCGATCGAGATGGCGCCGGAGAGCATGACTCGCGCGAAGGTGACACCACCGAGCACTCCGTCGCCGGCATCCACGCCGACTGCAGTCACGCAGCCCGCTCGCGCAGAGCCCGTCCGCGCAGATCTCGCGCGCGAGGTCGAGCTCCTCGATCTCGCGATGAATGCGCTGCGCAGCGGCGACACCACCGGCGCGCTCGCCGCGATCCGTAGACACGCAACCGAGACGCGCGGCTCCGGTCAGCTCGCCGAGGATGCTGCTGCGATCGAGATCGAGGCGCTGTGTCGCCGCCACGACGCGTCCGTGGTCGCGAAGCTCGATGCGTTCGATGCGCGGTTCCCGCGCTCCGCCCAACGTTCCCGGCTGTCCGTCAATTGCCCTTGAGGTCTCACCATGCGTGCACTGTTCCTGATCCCGCTCGCGCTCAGCGCGTGCCATGACTCCGCGATCGTCGTCGGTGGCCTGCAGGAGGTCAACCGGATGCGGGCGATGCAGAACCCGAACCTCGACATCCTGTTCGTCGTCGACGACTCGCCGTCGATGGGCGACAAGCAGGTCGCACTCGCGGCCGCCTTTCCCCAGATGATCGACGTGCTCGCGCAGATCGACGGTGGTCTACCGAACCTCCACATCGGCGTGATCACGTCCGACATGGGCACGAGTGCCTCGGGCACCGCCCCCGGCGCCGCGATCGGCCAGCCCGGAAGCGGTGGCTGCACGGGCCGCGGCGACGACGGCCGGCTCCAGACGATCACCGGCATGAACGCGATGTATCTGTCCGACGTCGCGAACAACGGAATCCGCGAGCGCAACTACACCGGCGAGCTGCGGGACACGTTCGGCCAGCTCGCGCGCGTCGGCGCGGGCGGCTGCGGCTTCGAGCAGCACCTGTCCGCGATGCGCAGCGCGCTGACCAACAGCGCCAACGTCGGCTTCCTTCGCCCCACCGCGAACCTGGCCGTCGTGATCCTCGCCGACGAGGACGACTGCTCTGCGAGCAACGCGGCGCTGTTCGGCCCCGAGAGTGCGGCGCTCGGCCCGCTGCAGTCGTTCCGGTGCTTCGCGCAGGGCGTCACCTGCGATCAGGCCCCGAACCAGATCGGCGTCAAGACCGACTGCAAGCCGAACGTGGCCTCGTCCTTCCTCGATGACGTCGAGCCGTTCGTCGAGGCACTGCTCGCGACCAAGGCGGATCCACGCATGATCATGGTCGCCGCGATCATCGGTGACGCCGCGCCGGTCGCGGTCGAGCTACGCACGCCCCCGGGCGGCGGCACAGCTCAACCCGCGCTCGCCCACTCGTGCAACTTCGTCGGCGCCGACGGCCCGACCGTTGCTGACCCGGGCGTTCGCCTCGCCGCGTTCCTCGACGCATTCCCTGGCCGCGCCACGTTGACCAGTGTCTGCAGCGGCGACCTGACCAACCCGCTCGGCGTGATTGGCCAGTCCGCCAAGCAGCTGATCGGCGACCCGTGCCTCGATACCACGCTGCTCGCGGACGCCTCCTCCGAGCCCGGCGTCCAGCCGTCGTGCGAGGTCCTCGACATTCGCGATTCGTTGCCCGATCGGCCGACGTCGCTCGCTCCGTGCGCTCCCGGTGCGACCAACTGCTACGACCTGCTCGCCGACCAGGTCGCATGCCCCGCTTCGGTCGATCACCTGCGCGTCAAGATCACGCGCTCGACCGCGGTCCCGGAGGACACCTGGACCAGCGTGCGCTGCCAGCGCGCGGAGTAAACTGTCCGGCATGAAGCGAGCGCTTGCGTTACTCGCCCTCGTTGGGTGCGGCGACGACGTGCAGGTCTTCGCGGAGCCGCGAACGATCGAGCTCTCGTTTCCCTCGGCTCCGAACCACAAGCTCGACCTGCTGTTCATGATCGACGACTCACCCGGTGGCCCTGAGATCCAGGCGCCCCTTGCGCTGTCGATGACCGCGGTGTTCGATCAGCTGCGCGCGGGCGGGACACTGCCGGATCTCCACATCGGCGTCCTCACCTCCGACCTCGGCACGATGGGCTCGCTGGACCCGTCCCAACCCGGTCCTCCGATCGGCCAGGTCGGCAACGGTGGGTGTGTGGCTGCGGGCGATGATGCCCGTCTGCAAACGTTCGGCACGACCGTCGTCGACGCGTTCGTCATCGACGAGGACGATGGCGCAGGTGGGCGTCGTCGCAATTATCAGGGTGAGCTGAGCGACGTGGTCGGCATGATCTTTCGAGGTGCGGGCGGCGGTGGATGCGGATTCGAGCAGCCGCTGCACGCGATCCGGCGCGCGCTGACACAGGCTTCGAACCAAGGCTTTCTCCGTCCGGATGCCCACCTGGGCATCGTGATCCTCACCGACGAGGATGACTGCTCGTTTCGCGATCCCGCGCTGCTGCGCGCAGAGACCCCAGACCTCGGGCCGCTGCAGTCATTCCGTTGCTCGCTCGAGGGACTCGTCTGCGACGAGCCGATGGACCAGGTTGGCGAGAAAAACGCCTGTCGCGCGCGCGAGGATTCGCGGTACGTCGAGGGGATCGCACAGACGCGCGACGCCCTGATCGCGACGAAAGCGAGACCCTCGGACCTCTCCGTGATCTCGATCGTGGGCCTTCCGAGCGTCGCCGTCGAGCTGCGGAACCCGCCCGGCGGCGGCGTAGGTCAACTCGCACTCGCCCACTCGTGCGGCACCACCGGACCTCAGGGCTTGCAGGTCGCGGACCCCGGAGTCCGGATCGCCGAGCTGACGAAGACCTTCGAAGGCCGCGGCGACGTCCTGTCGGTGTGCGACGCCGAGACACCGGAGCGGTTCGCCGGGCTCGCCCGGATTCTCAAGCACCCCGTCGGCGTCATCTGCCTCGACTCGACGCAGCTCACCGACAGCAACACCGAGCGCGGCATCCAGCCCGCCTGCGAGCTCACGGAGATCGACGGCACCACCGAGACCCGCATCCTCGACTTCGAGATCGTGCCCGACGCCGCCGCATGCCCCGAGACCTCCGACCACCTGCGGCTCTTCGTGAACCGCACCTCGCCCGCATCCCCAACAGCCTACGTTCGCGCTCGCTGCGAGACCCCGTTCTAGTCCGTGTGTGGGCCTCGAGAGGCCCGCACGCGAAGCGATTCGAGCCCGGTGAGCACGCTGCGGCCCGACATTTCGGGTAGCGCAGATCGATGTGTTCGAGTGCCCGGCCCGATCCGCTGACCGGACAGACACATGGCAACGTAGCGCTGTGAGCTGGGTGGGCAGGCGCCACCTGGTGAGCGAGCGCAATGCCGCGGCTGTCCACGCAGGTCACAGCTACCGGGTGGGCAGCACAAACCTCTGCGTCCGGAACAAAACCGAAAAAATTCCTCTGGGGCTGGCGCTGTGAGCTGGGTGGGCAGACGCCAGCTCGGGGAGAGGGCGCAGCGCAGCGGCTGTCCACGCAGGTCATCAGCGTCTTCGCGGCATGTCGGAGACAGTGGAGGACGCGGAGGACGCGGACTCGTCGTGCGCAGCATACGAGTGCAATGTGACCGACCCTGTCGCGCCCTCAGCTCATGATCATGGCGACCAGCGCCATGCGAGCGGCGCAGCATCGCCTCGGAACCCAGGCACGCACCGCGCACGTCCGAGACCGCATCCGCGCAGTTCTCCGGGCGGGCTCGTAACGCCTCGAGAGCCGCCCGCGTAGTTCGTAACCGTTCACAACCGTTGCGGTTGAAGTTCTCTCACGTACGTGAATTGGAGTTATATCGGCGAATTCAAGTTGCACGATCGTCGAGGGTGCGCTAGGTATGATTGGTGGCGCGGATCAGGAAGACGCATGTCCAGCAGGAGCTGATCTACTGGGGTGGCAAGCGGAAGGGCGCGGGTCGGCCACCGAAGAACAAGCGGTCCAGCGAACGCCACAAGCAGCGCCCGGAGGTGAAGGCGGCGCACCCGCTCCACGTCACGCTGCGCGTGGAGAAGGCGATCGGTACGCTACGGCGCGGCAGCCTGTATCAGGCCGTTCGGAAGGCGCTGCGCACGGTGCTGAGCCGGTCCGACTTTCGTGTGATCGACGTCAGCCTCCAGGACGGACACCTTCATCTGACGGTCGAGGCGGAGAACAAGATGGCGCTCGCGAGGGGCATGCAGGCGTTCGAGATCGTCGCGGCGAGGTTCATCAATCAGACGGTGAACAAGGAGAGCGGGCGGCGGCGGACCGGGCGGGTGTTCAGCGACCGCTATCATGCGAAGGCGATCACGTCGCCGCTTGCGGCGCGGCATGCGCGGGCGTACGTGCTCAACAACTGGCGACGGCATCGCCAGGACCGCGGCGTTGCGTCCAAGGTCGATCGATTCTCGAGCGGAGTCAGCTTCGATGGCTGGCGAGAGACCGGTGGTGCGGACTTCCTCAAGGCGTTACCGGTGGACTACGAGCCCTTGCCGGTGAGTCGACCCCAGAGCTGGCTGTTCAGCATCGGGTGGCGACGACACGGGTTGATCTCGGTGCGCGAGGTGCCGGGTGAACGCGCACGCCGGCTGGTCAGCTAGGCTGAAGCAAGACGCGAGCTCGACGACCTCGTGAGTCGGCCGACCAAACTGCGATCCGGACGATGGTGGGGGCCGGCGGTGCGTCAGCCGGAGTCGCCGTCGGAGGATGGCGCTGCGTCGTCGTCGCCGCGAGGGCCCGGAAGCTCGCGGGGCGGCAGGAGCTCGGGCTCGGTGTCGACGGTGACGGCCATGAAGATCGCGGCATCGAGCTTCTTGAACGCGCGCTTCTTGTACCAGTTGAGTGCGCGCTCGTTGTTCTCGGCGACCTCGAGCACGAGGTGGTTGAGGCCGTGGACACGCGCGAGGTGGTGGAGCTGCTCGAGCACGAAGGATCCGACGCCGCGGCCGTGCCAGTCGGGATGAACCGCGAGCTCGTCGACGAACAGCGGCCGCATGTCGCGCTTCTCGAAGTAGCGGGGGTTGATCCAGTTGTCGGAGCCCGTGACCTCGTAGCTGCACTCGGCGTACGCGACGATGTCGCCGTCGACCTCGAACAGGAGCTGCTCGATGCCCTCCTCCTCGTAGATCTCCTCGAACCGGTGCTTGGAGCGCGGGCGCTGGTACTCCACGGTCTCGGCGTTGACGTCGCGGAAGCTGACCTTGAGGAAGTCCCAGACGCCATTGATGTCGCGGCGGGTCATGTGCCGCACGTTCATCAGCGGCCCGACTTCCTTCTTCTTGGATTTCGGAGCGGTCGCCGCGGTCTAGCGTGGAGTGCGCTTGCGCGCCATGGCGGGCAAGAAGACACCGGGCCCGGACCCGGGAGCAAGGTGGGAGCGCTACGAACCGACGCGCGCGACGAGCGCTTGTGCCTTCTCGACAAAGGCCGCCTTGTGATGGCGATCGAACTCGGCCCAGGTCGAGAAGGTCGTCGGGTCGGCCCGGTCGACGAAGATCGTACCGAGCAGGTGGTCGACCTCGTGCTGGTAGGTCCCCGCCTTGAGGCCGTGGACGACCTCGTCGATCGGTGCGCCCGCGCGGTCCCAGGCCTGGCAGCGGAGGTGAACGAACCGCCGGACCGTGCCCCGCAGGTTCGGGACCGAGAGGCAGCCTTCATTGTTGTCGAACTGCTCGTCCCCGACCGCGGTCAGGGTCGGGTTGACGAGGATGGTCAGGGGGATCTGCGGCTTGTAGGGATAGCGAGGGTTGTTACGGACCTCGATGGCGCAGATGCGGATCGGCTCGTAGATCTGGATGGCAGCGAGGCCGGCCCCGTCGGCGTCGCGCATGGTCTCGACCAGGTCGTCGATGAAGGCCTGCACGGCAGGGCTCGCCAGCTCCTCGCGACTCACGTCACGTGCGATCTGTCGCAGGACCGGGTGACCGATCTGGGCGATCTTGCGGATGGCCATCGTGCCGACTCTAGCAGGCCGCGAACGGCGCGTTACAAGCCGGGTAGGTGGCTGCCAGGACGTCCGTTCTTCCCCTGCGCAGATCTTTGTGTATTGTCCGC
The DNA here is from genome assembly GCA_013813945.1 of Deltaproteobacteria bacterium. Taxonomy (GTDB): domain Bacteria; phylum Myxococcota_A; class Polyangia; order Haliangiales; family Haliangiaceae; genus JABFXX01. The sequence continues at coordinate 9,512 of JACCQV010000387.1, forward strand.
GCCATTCCTTAGGAGCTCCACCATGCGCATCGCTCGCCTGATTGTCCTGTCCCTGTTTGCTGGTTCCCTGTTCGCTGCCTGTGGCGGCGATGACGGTGAATCCATGATCGACGCACCGATCATGATCGACGCGCCGCCCGATGCGCCCCCGATTCCGAAGCTCGGCAAGGTCTGCAACGCATCGACGCCGTGCTCGGCCGAGGCGCCGGACTGTCTCACCGTCGGCGCGGGCGCGACGAGCGGATTCTGCAGCCTTCTGTGTCACGCGGACGCGATGTTCATGACCGACGGCTCATCGCCGCCAGCGGTCGTGAGCGGCACCGATCTGACCGCGGACAACAGCAAGTGCACGGCCCAGTTCGTCGGGACCGCCGGCGTGGCGAGCTGCTTTCTGCCGCTCAATCGCACGCCGGCCGGAGCGCTGATGGCAAACACGACGTACACGTTCCAGGCGTACTGCGCCGTCCGTTGCGGTACCGGCACACCTATGTGCCCGACGGGCCTGACCTGCAACTCGAACGGACTCTGCGCGCCGTAGCTAACCGCGGACGTCCGCGCCGATCGCATCCTCGATCGAGGACAGCCCGGCGGCGCGGACCTTCGCCGCGAGCTCGCGGTGAAGCCGGCGCGGCCACGCGGGTCCGCCGTAAATGAAGCCGGAGTACGCCTGCACGAGGCGCGCGCCGGATCTGATCCTCTGCCACGCGTCGTCGGCGTTCTCGATTCCACCGACGGCGATCAACGTGACCTTGGTGCCGACCCGAGCGCGCAGTCTGCGCAGGACGGCGAGGGCGCGCTCCTTGAGCGGTGCGCCGGAGAGGCCGCCGGCTCCGAGGGCAGCGACTGCATCGGTGTCCGTGCTGAGTCCTGTGCGCGCGATGGTCGTGTTCGTGGCGATGATGCCGTCGAGCCCTAGCTCGAGCGCGAGGTCGGCGACCGCGTCGATGTCGTCGTCGGCGAGGTCGGGCGCGATCTTGACGAACAGCGGCACGCGACGCACGGGCGACGCGAGATCGCAGGCGGCGCGGACCGCGGTGAGCAGCGGACGCAGCTTGTCGACTGCCTGCAGGTCGCGCAGGCCGGGCGTGTTCGGCGAGCTGACGTTGACGACCAGATAGTCGGCGAGTGGCGCGCTCGGCCGAACCTGCGAAGTCCGCGAGCGCCTCGGATTCGTCGACGCGCTTGGTCTTGCCGATGTTGACGC
>JACCQV010000389.1 GCA_013813945.1 Deltaproteobacteria bacterium
TCAGATCGACACCAACGGATCGGCGCACGAAGACACCGTGCTCTCGTTCAAGGACTCGAGCTGCGGCATCGAGCTCGAGTGCGACGACGATGGGGGAACCGACGGCCGATCGTTGATGGTCCTCGACGACGTGACTGCCGGGACCTACACGATCCAGGTCGATCCGTACTCGGACGGCGAGGACGCAGCGATCACCGTGAATGTCCGAGGTGTCGTTGCGATCCAGACGCCATGCACCTCGCCGCTGTTCACCACGGGAGTTCTCGGTTGCCCGATGGGCACATCGTGTAGCGCCGGTAGATGCCAGTAGCCGGTCTCACGAGCTGCCGGCGCCGCGGCAAACGCATCCTGTGGTAGGCCTCGACGTCGGGAGCGCGACCTAGCATCAGGACGTCGGTCCTCGCCGCTACAGGTTCCGAGATCCGCAGCTCGATCATCTGGCCGCGCATCATCAAATCGCGATGGGAGTCCGCGCACGGGATCCGCACGACGTTCGCCCGCTGACTACCGGCCGCGTCGCTCTCACTGGCCACGCGGTCGTTCGTTCGTTCGTTCGTTCGGGATCCGCGTCTCTGACGGACTCGGTTTCGGTGTCGGACTCGGGCTCGGGCTCGGGCTCGGGCTCGGGCTCGGGTTACTCCGACCGCGATGCCATCGCGCTCGAGGTCACTTCCACAGCACCGCGTGACGTAGCGACGGCAGCTGCATGCGCCGCTTGGCCACGGTCGCGCCGTCGAGAGTCGCGACGACCACTCCGTCGCCCTCGGGGCGCTCGCCGACCAGCGTGCCCCACGGGTCGCTGATCAGCGTGTGGCCGTAGCTCTCGCGCTTGTCGTTGTGGCGCCCCCACTGCGCGGGCGCGACGATCCAGCACTGGTTCTCGACGGCGCGCGCGCGCAGCAGCAGGTGCCAGTGCGCGGCGCCCGTGTGCGCGGTGAACGCGGATGGAACGAGGACGACCTCGGCGGCGTGCTGCTTCACGAGGGCGCGATAGAGCTCGGGGAACCGCACGTCGTAGCAGATCGAGAGACCGATCTTGACCCCCGCGATGTCGGCGACCACGAGCTCGGTACCCGGCGCGGTCGCGTCGGACTCGCGCAGGCAGGCGCCATCGGGGATGTCGACCTCGAACAGGTGAATCTTGCGGTAGCGCGCCGTCAGGCTGCCGCTCGGGTCGACGACGACGGACGTGTTGTACGTGCGTTTCGGATCTCCGGCGATGGTCTCTGGGCTGCCGCCGCCGACGATCCAGACGCTGTGCTTGATCGCGAGCTCGCGAAGCGTGCTCATGACTGGCCCGTTACCGTCGGTGGCCTCCGCGATCGTGTGCTTGTGGCCTTCGCCCCGGCCGAGAAACGAAAAATTCTCGGGCAGGACCACGAGCTTCGCGCCGTCGGCGGCGGCCTGCGCCGTGAGGGTCCGGCAGATCGCGAGGTTCGCGGCGAGATCGTCGGTCGATCGCATCTGGACGGCGCCAACCCGGAGCTCCCAGGACATGGGTGCGTCGTAGCACACATCCCCTCTTGCCCTCGGCCTGGGGCGGTGGTACCCATCCGCCAGCTTTATCGCTTCGCGGTGGGGTGGCCATTCGGCCACCATTTTTTTTGTTTGGTTTCGCCCTCGACCTCCCATCCATGTCCCGTAACCCCCAGCAAACGCGTTTGATCTCGATCGTCGAGCCGGTGTGCCAGGCATCCGGGTACGACCTCGTGGATCTGCGCTTCTTGCTCGACCAGGGTGGCTGGGTTCTGCGTGTCGCGATCGATCGTCCACTCGACGAGAACACCGATCCGACGCAGGTCTCCGAGGATCGGGTGGACCTCAGCGCGTGCGCGAATCTCTCACGCGAGCTGTCGGCGGTGCTCGACGTCGAGGACCCCATCCCGCAGGCATACAGCCTCGAGGTCAGCTCGCCGGGCATCGATCGGCCGCTGCGGACCCCGCACCACTTCCGGCACTTCACGGGCAGCGAAGCGAAGATCTCCCTCGCGGTTCCGATCGAGTCCGCGAGCGGTGAGCGCAAGAACTTCAAGGGAGTCCTCAAGGGAATCTCCGACGATCACAAGGTGGCGATCGACGTCGACGGGGAGGTGTTCCACCTTCCGATCGATGACATCGACGTCGCCAAGCTCATCCCCGACTGGGACGCTGTGATGAAGGGCCAGAGCGGCGTTGGCCCTCGCCACGACAAACCGATCAAGCCGGGCCATCGGCCCAGCGCCAAGCAGAAGCAGAAGAACAGCTCGGGCGGTAAC
>JACCQV010000410.1 GCA_013813945.1 Deltaproteobacteria bacterium
GTCAGAGCCCGTCGCGTTGTCAGAGCCCGTCCCCGAACCGGTGGGTGGCTCGTCTGCAACCTTGGTCGTCGACCCGCCGCTCGCGATCGCGATGATCACGATCGCGATCACGAGGAGACCGACCCCGCCGCCGATCGCGTAGAGCTTGGTTCGATCACGGGCACCGCTGACGGTTCCACCCCGCGGGAGGGCCCCCGGCTCGGGCTCGTAGGGTTGCGAGAGCAGCTGCCCGGATGGATGCGCAGACCGCGTCCGTGGCCGCGGCGCGAGCACGGCGGTCGGCTGCGCGAGCTGGCCGTCCTGGGGCGCATCGTGACGCTTGGATCCGGGATCCTCGATCGCGACCATCTCGCCACTCGGGCGACGGAACCGGACCGAGAACTCGCCGGAGCTCATGACCGGCGAGCCCGACGCGAGCACGGGCTCGTTGAACGCTGCTTCGAGGATGTCCTTGCTCGCGCGGCCCTTGCTGCTGACTTCCTGGAGCAGCTTCTTTCGCGCCGTGATGTGCGACTCGAACGTCGCCTGCATGTACTTCGCGATGACGTCGTTGCGGCCACCGTATCGGTACTCGCGGAGTACTTCCTCGATATCGCGAGCCATCGCCTTCGCGGTCGAGTAGCGCTTGTCGGGCGAGCGCTCGAGCGCCTTCATGACAATGGCGTCGAACTCCTGCGGGACATCGGCATTGACCGTCGATGGCTTCGGGATCCTGGTCTCGAGGACCTGCTTCATCGTGTCCGCGTCGTTGCCGCCCTTGAACAGGCGGCGCAGCGTCAACGACTCCCAGAGCACGCAGCCAAGAGACCAGATGTCACTGCGCCGATCGCCGGCGTCACCCTGGAGCTTCTCGGGCGCCATGTAGCTGAACTTGCCCTGGACCTTCGCCCGCGGCCCCGCGGCGGTCGTCGCCTTCGCGACTCCGAAATCGACGAGCTTCACCTGGCCGTTGTAGAGAACGACGATGTTGCCGAGCGAGACGTCATGATGGACGAGCTCGATCGGCTCACCGGCCATCGTGCGGAGATCGTGTGCGGCCTCGAGCCCCTCCGCGGTATCGGAGATCAGCCGCCCGGTCGACAGCGGGTCGAGCCGCTTGCCCTCGCGGCCCGCGCGCAGGACGGCGAGCAGGGGCTCACCCTCGAGGTACTCCATCGCGATGAAGTAGCGTCCCTCGGCCTCGCCGAGGTCGTAGATGTCGACGACGTTGGGGTGCTTGACCAGGGCCGCCATGCGCGCCTCGTCGAGCAGCATGTCGACGAACGCCTTCTGCGTTGCCAGGTTCGCGTGGACGAGCTTGACCACGACGAGCTTCTCGAACCCGGCGGGTCCGCGCTGGATGGCGAGCTGGACCTCGGCCATGCCACCCTGACCGATCTGGGTGATGAGCTCGTACCGTCCCAGTCTGGACGGGCGAGGGCCGCTGGCCTCACCCAGAGTCGTCACCTCGAGAGTGTAGCCCACCGCGCGTTTCGTCAGGGATCAGCTGGGGTAACTAAGGTGTGGGTATGTCGGTCCTTATCAAAGTCCACCCCCACGCGCTGCTCGAGGCCGGGGCCTTCGTGACGCGGTTCGCGCAGCCGCTTTGCAAGGTTTCGCGGCCCGCCGAGCTGGGCGAGCTCGCTCGACCGGGAGCGAGCGCTCCGCTGGGGGCGTCGGACACCGTTCGCACCGAGGTGCGGAACCTGCTGCGCGCGGGTGGCTTCAAGCCCGCGGGACGAAGCAAGCCGGCCTCGGAGTACCTCGTGACCGCCGTGACCGAAGGCCGGTTTCCCGCGATCAACGCGGGCGTGGACGCCTGCAATGTCGTCTCGCTCCACAGTGGCCTGCCGATCTCCCTGGTCGACCTCGATCGGGTCGACGGTGCGCTCACGATCCAGGTGGCTCCCGCCGGGACGACGTACGTGTTCAATCCCTCGGGTCAGGTGATCGATGCATCGGGCTTGATCTGTGTGTTCGATGCGCAGGGTCCGACGGGTACACCGGTCAAGGACGCCCAGCGCACGAAGACGCATGACGGCACGCGCGTCGCGCTCTCGATCGTGTGGGGAACCACCGCGCTCGGCGATCGGACGCGCGCGACGACGCGGTGGTATCGTGAGCTGATGG
>JACCQV010000444.1 GCA_013813945.1 Deltaproteobacteria bacterium
GGCAGGCGACGTGATCGTCGCCGTGCGCGCGCGCCTGATGAAGATCGAGGTCGGATCGATCATCGTGTACGAGACGCCGTAGTCAGCCGACGTCGACGTCGATCTCGTCGTCCTTGATCCGGACGCGGACGGTCCCGCCCTGATCGACGCCGAACGCACCGAACGCGACGTCCTCGAGGTTGCGGGTCAGCGTCGACGACAGCCCGCGAGCACCGGTCTCGCGGTCGAGCGCATCGGCGACGATGTGATCGAGCACAGCTTCCTCGATCACGAGCTCGAAGCCTTCGAGCTTGAACTCGCGGGTCATCCGCAGCACGACGTCGCTTCGCAGGATGTCCTTGAGTGTCCCGGTGTCGAGTGCCTGGAACGGCACCACCCGGGTGAACCGGGCGACCAGCTCGGGGAGGAAGCCATAGGCCTGGAAGTTCGCGACGTTCTCGACCTGCTCGGCCGAGAAGTCGACGGCGATCTTCTCGGGATCCATGCCGCCCTGCGCCTGGTCGCGGCCAAAGCCGATCTGATCACGCATTGCCCGGCGGTGGGCGATCTGCTGGAAGCCCGAGAAGGCTCCCGCCGCGATGAAGGCGATGTCGGCCGTCGACATCACCACATGGTCCGCGTACGAGCTGTGCGTCAGGTCGAGAGGGACGACGACCTCGGAGCTCTCGAGCATCTTCAGCAGCTCGCGCTGGACGCCCATCCCGGTGACGTCCTTGGTCGTCCCGGCGCCGGCGAAGATCGCGTTGTTCTGTCCGGAAGCGATCTTGTCGAACTCATCGAGGCAGACGATGCCGATCGACGCGAGCATCGGGTTCTCGTCGGCGGTGTGGAGAAGCCGGGTCAGGATCGTCGAAGGATCCTGGCCGACATAGCCGGTCTCCGAGTAGGTCGTGATGTCGACGAGCGCCGTCGGGAGCTTGAGGATCTTGCCGAACAAGGTCTCGACGAGGAACGTCTTGCCCGAGCCGGTCGGGCCGACGCACAGGAAGTTCGACTTGCGCGGGAGCTCGGCGCGATCGACGCCATCCACATAGATCCGCTTCACCCGCCGGACGTGCCGATAGGCCATCAGGCACAACGCACGGCGCGCCGGGTCCTGGCCACGGTAGCCATGTTCCTCGAGCGCCTGGAACATCGCCTGGGGCGAAGGCGAGGGTAGCTCGCGCACGAACTTGATGAAGTGCTCGAGACCCTGCTTCCGGACCTTGCGATTCGGCTCCATCCTCGTCGCATAATGGTAGCCCACGCCAGATCGTTTGACCAATCGGCCGCGGAGGTGGCCTAATCGGTGACGGTGAGCACGCCGAGCCTGGTGCGTCCGTTCCTCGATGCCGCTGCGGCTGCGGTCAGACCCGTGCTCGAGGCGGTCCCTGAGCTCGACCGGCGGTTGTGGGAGCTCGTCGCAGAGGGCCGCGCCGCCTGGCCCGACATCGCCGTCGACGCCAAGGACGTCGTGGCGTTCATCGCCCGGCAGATCACGGAAGATCTCGCCGAAGCCGCGCTCGATGGCCTGCGCCCCGCGGACCTGTACCTCGCCGCCGCCTGCGCGAAGCAGGTTCCCGGCGCGATCAACACATTCGATCGCGAGTATATGAAGGAGGTCGACATCGCACTGGCGCGGATGCGGATCGGCCCGCCGCGGCTCGCCGACGTCAAGCAGCTCGTACGGCAGCGCCTGTTCGTCGGTGGTGGCACCGCCGGCACCCCGACCAGCCCAGGGAAGATCACCGAGTACGGCGGTCGCGGTGACCTCCGGCGCTGGGTGCGCTCGGTCGCCGTGCGCACGTGTCTGAACGACCTGCGCAAGGGCAAGCGCGAGATCCTCGTGGACGACGACCAGTTGATCGCGCAGCACGCGGTCTCGGCCGACGACCCCGAGGTCGAGTACATGAAGCGAACGTACTCGGAGCAGTTCAAGGCTGCGTTCTCCGAGGCGCTCGGCGGCCTCGGCGCACGCGAGCAGACGCTGCTTCGCTACCACCACGTCGATGGCCTGAACATCGACGAGATCGGCGCGATCTATCGCGTGCACCGCGTCACCGCGTTCCGCTGGCTCGAGAAGGCCAAGGAGCAGCTGGTGCGCACGACGCTCGAGACCTTGCGTGGGCGGCTCAAGCTGCCGGCGGCCGAGCTCGACAGCGTGCTGCGCATGATCCGCAGCCAGATTCACCTGTCGTTGATTCGCCACCTCGGCGGTCCGACCGACAAGGTCGATGACGACGCGCTGGAGCTGGACCCGAGCGAGCTCGAAGAAGTCGAGAACCCGTGAAATCACGCCGGTGGGGCGAAACAGCGATCGCGGGGATCGTGATCGCGGTGGTCGCGATGCTGATCGTGCCCCTGCCGCGCCCCGTGCTCGATGTCCTGTTGACGCTCAACATCGCGATCGCGGTCGCACTCCTGATGGCGGCGGTGTTCACGCCGCGCCCGCTGTCGTTCGCTTCGTTCCCGACGCTGCTCGTCGTGACCACGCTGTTCCGGGTCGGCCTCGAGGTCTCGGCGACCCGGCTGATCCTCGCCGAGGCCGACGCGGGCGAGGTCATCCACGCGTTCGGCTCGTCGGTGATCGCTGCGGATCGCGTCGCCGGCCTGGTGGTCGGGATCGTGGTGTTCGCGGTGATCACGCTGGTCCAGCTGATCGTCGTCGCGCGCGGTGCCGAGCGTGTCGCCGAGGTCGCGGCGCGGTTCGCACTCGACGCGATGCCGGGCAAGCAGATGGCGATCGACGCCGAGCTGCGCGCGGGGACCATCGATGCGGAGACCGCACGGACCCGCCGCTCCGATCTCGAGCGCGAGTCGCAGCTCTACGGCGCGATGGACGGCGCGATGCGCTTCGTCAAGGGCGACGCGATCGCCGCGATCGTGATCGTGGTGATCAACCTCGTCGGTGGCCTGGTGATCGGGGTTGGAACCCTCGGCATGAGCGCGGGCAAGGCCGTCGAGACCTACTCCCTGCTGTCGATCGGCGGTGGCCTGGTCGCCCAGATCCCCGCGCTGCTCGTCGCGGTCGCAGCGGGTCTGCTCGTGACCCGGGTCGCGAGCATGGGCGATCGCGCGCTCGGCGACGATCTGGGCGCTCAGCTCGGCGGTCATCCCCGCGTGCTCGCCGCCACGGCAGCTCTCCTCGTCGGGCTCGCGCTCGTGCCGGGTCTGCCGCCCGCCCCTTTCCTGGTGCTCGGTCTGCTCGCCGCCGCCGGAGCACTGATCGCCGCACGTCGTCAGCCCAGGCTCGCGATCACCGCGGATGAGCTGGGCGCCGACCGCGTGCGCGGCCCGCGCCTCGCGCTCCGCTTGGCTCCTCCGCTGCACACTCGCGTCCTCGCAGCACCCGCCGAGTTGCATGCAGCACTCTCCGAGCTGCGCACGGAGCTCGCCCGCACGACCGGTGTCCCGATCCCGCCGTTCGCGATCTCGGAAGATCGCGAGCTCGCCCC
>JACCQV010000445.1 GCA_013813945.1 Deltaproteobacteria bacterium
TCCTGGTCGTGCTGCTCGCTGCCTGCGGCGGTGCGACTCCGCGTACTGCCAGGTCCACCACGGGAGCGATCGCTGGACTGGCCCGCGATCACGACAGCGGCGATCCCGTCGCGAAGGCCGATATCCGCGTGCGCGGGCAAGGCGACTTCGAGCCGCGGGCGGCGACCACCAGTGATCGCGGTCTCTACGATGTCGATGGTCTCGCACCGGGTCGCTATCAGCTGACAGCGCGGTTCGCCGGGCAGCCGGTCGACGTCGTGAACATCGATGTGCGCGCCGGCGAGACCATGTATGTCGACGTTCTGTTCACGCTGGGCCGCCCCGAGCCGCTGCGTGTCGACTACGGAGACAAGGCCGGTGCGATCGGTCGCTATCGCCCACCGAACCTCGGCGAGACCGTCTCGCTCATCGAGGGCACGGTCAACGACACGTCGACGCGCGAGCGCGTGCCCGGCGCCGTCGTCACCGCGGTGAGTGGCCAGGGGACGCAGCAGACCATCAGCGACGATCACGGCCGCTACCGGTTTGACCTCACTCCGCCCGGCACGTACTCGATCAGCGCCTATTACAACATCAGCGGCCGCGGCCAGATCGAGGTCCGTCGCAGCCAGATCGAGGTCGCTGGGGCCGAGGCGGTGATGGTTCCGCTGTGGATCGAGATGGGGCGCTAGTCGAACCAGTAGCGAATACCGGCCGAAACGTTGACATCGCCGTACACGGTGCGGTCGTAGTCGCCCAGGTAGTAGTCGAGGACGAACGCCACCTGGATGAAGATATCGAGCGGGACGTTGTTGAAGTCGAACGCGATCCCGACCGGCACATGGAGACCGATGCCGTACACGCCATCATTGTAGCGATCGTCCTTGAACCGGTAGTCATCCACGTTCCAGACGCGACCGCCGACCCCGAAGTACAGCGGCAGCTCGAACGCCGGGTTCGAGGCCAGCGAAACCGGGTGCCAGAGATAGTCGAGGTAGGCGTTGACGCCATCTCGATCGCGCCAGTGATAGATCGTGCCGACTCCGAACTGGAGAGCACGGTCCGCGGCCAGAAACCACTTACCTGTGAGGCCGAACGGAGTCCCGATCTCGAGACCGAGCCCGAACGTCTTGTTCGCCTCGAATCTCTTGCCGCTCTTCGGGCGAGGACGAGCCTCGGCTTCGGGAGCAACAGCAACCGTGGTCAGGAGGAGCGCCAGGACGGCGAGCAATGGAGTTCGCGTCATGGGGTCAGAGTAACGCTCCTCCGTGGATCCCGTCGGGTTTGTGCAACAATATCAGTGTGCTTCGTTTGTCCACACGCGCCTTGATCTTGACGATCGGCTCGGCTTGTGGCTCGGGATCCAGTGGCCCGAACAATGCACCCGCGGAGGCGCCGCGGCCCGTCGTACCTCCGCTGTCCGTCGAGGCGGCGCCTGCCCAGGCCGGACCTCCGCCACGGCTCGCCTGTGAGGTCGGCACGAAGTTGAAGCTCGCGCCGTCGCCGGATCCGACGTGGTTTTGCGGCCGCCCCGATGGAACGCGCCATGGGCCGTTCATCACGATGTTCCCGGATGACACGGCCGAGATCGCAGGCAGCTACAAGAACGGCACGCTCGACGGCCCGTGGACACGCCGCCATGTCGATGGCGCGATCGCGGAACAGGGACGCTATGCCGCGGGCCACAAGCAGGATCGCTGGAAGCAGACGAGCCCGAGCGGCACGGTGCTCGGCGAGTACGAGATGGTGGCCGGGACCGGAATCGAGAAGGTCTGGTACGACGAGGGTGCGCCGTACGCGGAGCGTGCGCTCGTCGCGAGCGTGCCGCACGGACCGCACAAGGTGCGCGCACCGGACGGGTCCGTGATCATCTCCGCGCACTACGTCGACGGCAAGCTCGACGGCTCGCACACGATCGGCGTCGCCGGATCGCTGATGCGGTTCGACGAGACGTTCGCGCTCGGCGTCCGTCGCGGGCCGCGCAAGATCTTCCTGTTCGGCACGTTGATCGCGGACGAGATCTACGACCGGCAGGGCCGACTCCACGGCGCGTACACACTCTGGCGTCGCGCACGCGTGATGCGAGCCAAGGGTCAGTTCAATCGCGGACGCCGGAACGGTGCATGGACGTGGTGGGACCGGAACGCGAACAAGGAGCGAGCAGGTCGCTACAGCGATGGCCTGCGGGAAGGCGCGTGGTCGGAGTGGCTCGAGGGCAAGCTGCTGTTCTCGGGGACGTACTCGGGTGGCAAGCCCGACGGCGACTTCGTGCACTTCGATCGCCGCGGCCGCGAGATCGGTCGCTTCACGATCACCGACGGGACCGGAACGATGCTGACCTATCACGCGAACACGAAGCCTTCCTCGCGACAGGCGCTCGTCGACGGCGTGATGTCGGGCACCTATCAGGAGCTCACGGCGCTCGGCAAGGTCGTTGTCGACGGGCGCTATCGCGGTGACCGCAAGCACGGCACCTGGAAGTACTCGACCGCCACAGGTGTGCCGCGGCGCGAGCACACGTTCGAGCAGGGCCGCCTCCACGGCGTGACCAAGAACTACGTCGACGGCAAGCTCGCGATGCAGACGACGTACGTCGACGGCAAGGCCACGGGACCGTATGCGGAGTATCGCGACGGCAAGCCGGCGATCACCGGTCAGTACGAAGCTGATCGCAAGCACGGCACCTGGACTACGACGAACGCCGACGGTCTCATCGTGCTGACGGCGACCTACGAGCGTGGCGTAGTGCACGGTCCGTGGCGCCAGGTCATCGACGGCACGGTCCTCGCGGGCGAGATGCGCGAGGGGCGCCGCTCCGGCACGTGGACGGTCACCGACCCCTCCGGCGGCGTATCCCAGCTCACCTATTCGACACCTTGACGCGCTGCCGGTAGCTGCGAAAAACAGCTGACGCACCCAAGATATTCCGGCGTGTGAATCCATCACGTCGTGTGCAACCTCGCGGCATCTCGCGCGTTCATACCGTGGAGACCCGCCGTGAACCGTGACGCCAAGACCCAGTCTGCTCTGATCGCACTCGCTCGCTCGCGCCGCATGCAGCGTGCGCTCTCGCATGCATACCTGCATCGCAACGCGCCGATGCCGACCCTGAGGAGCTCGCTCTCCTACATGACGCAGACCGCATGCGTGACCCAGGACGCGACGGCAATCGCGCACCGGATGACGCTGCTCGGCATCGCGCGCAACGAAGGCGTCGCGTACGTGGTCGAGGAGATCGGAGCGAACGAGACGCCGATCGTCTACCGCCTCTGGCTGCGTGGTCCGCGTCAGGGCTACCTCGTGCCGATGCACTCCTGGTACGAGCACTGCGACGACGCCAGCGAGATCCGCGCGAAGATCGCAGCGCTCGCTCCCCGCCTCGAGATGCCGGTCACGACGCCGCACGAGGCCTGGATGCTGTCGACGCGGATCGTCCAGCGGCGTGCGCTGCGCCTCGCGACTGGAACGGCGTGCGGCGACCTGCCGATCCGCAAGTTCGCGCTCCAGCTCGCCATCGAGCCGGTCAACGGGAACGGCCCGAGCGGCAAGACGACGGTGACCGCGTTCCTGCGGCCGCAAGCCCAGCTCGTCGAGGCGTGGGTGCTGCCGGGTGGCGAGGCAGCCATTGCTCGGGTCTCGTTCACCGGGATCCCGAGCGGTGTGGGCTTCGACAAGGAGACCATGGTCCTGCTGACCCAGGGTCTCTACGGCCTCGATGATCCCGATGCGGTCTGAAGCGAGCGGCCGTCGCGTCTGATTCTCACGTGTTAGGTGCCGTGATCGATCCACACGCGCCGGCGGTACGTAGTTGGGTAACCTCCTCGTACGCTTCGACGTAGGAACCCCATGCGCACCACCACAGCTCTTGGTCTGGTCCTCGCGTCCTCGCTCACCGCATGCAGCGGCGACGACGGCGGTCACGACGACGCCGAGGAGCCGGTCAACTGCGCGCTCGAGACCGCAGATACCTTTGTCGCCGGCCTGCAGAAGACCGGCGTCAACGGGATGCTCGACTTCCGCCTGATGGCGGCGACCCCGACGCCGCCCGCGCGCGGCGACAACACGTGGATCGTCGAGATCCGCTCGTTGACCAACGGCGTGGTGGGCGCACCAATCGCGAACGCGAC
>JACCQV010000468.1 GCA_013813945.1 Deltaproteobacteria bacterium
GCGTATTGACGACCCGCCTGTAGACCTCTTCCGAGACCACCAGGCTGGAATGGCCCAGCGGGACGGTCATTGCGTTGACACCCGAGAGGCGTGTCGTCGGCAGGGGCACGACCCAGTCGCGGGCCGCGGCAATTGTATGCATCTCGACTCCGGGCGGCATCGGTCCCTGGGAGAGCTCATCGAGGAACCGGCTACGAGGCAGGAGCTGCCATGAGGAGGTCGACCACAGGCCCAGCGTCACCACGCCCGCGAGCGCAGCCCAGGTGCCACGGATCGGCGTGCCCATCATGATCAGCTTGCGGACCCGCGTGTGCCCGCCGAGCTTCTTGACGTAATAGAGGCCGATCAGACCTCCCATCGAGTGCCCGATGATATCGATCCGCTGCGACGGTGTCTGCGCGAGGATTCGCTCGATCTTGCGATGGATGAGAAATGCGGAGCGCCGGATGTCGCGGACGTTGAACGTCCCCAGGTTGAACGACACGCAGACAAAGCCGTCCTGCACGAGGCGACGCTCGAGCATGTACATCGAGCCGCGCGTACCGAGAAAGCCGTGGATGATCAGGACCGGCGGCGCCTCGGGTGTGACCTCGTCAAACGCGTCGCTGCGCCGGATCCGGTTCCCGCGCACGAGGTGGCGCAGATACGACAGGCCGTCCGCGCCACCGGCGACGTCTTGACCGATCGTGCTGCGCTTACCGAGCCACCGCTTCGGAGCTTCGAGCGCCCAGCGCTTCAGCCAGGACGAGCGGGACTTCGGTTCTGGCACCTCAATCACGATAGTCCGAGAATCCCTCCGCGACGAATCGACTGACCTCCTTCGCGTAGGCACTGCTCGCCGACGACGATGTCGGGTAATCGACCACCCGCCACTGACCGCGCGTTCCGACCACGCCAAACCGGCTGATCACGGCGGTCTGGACCCGATAGACGAGGGCGAACTCGTTGTCCTTGCGGAGGGAGCGCGAGTCGCCGCTGGGCACGCGTCCGGGCGCCGCGGCTGGATCGCCGGGGTTGCCGCCCGGGATGTCGCGCGGGCCAGGCATCACCGTCAGGTCCTCTGCGGAGCCGGGCTGGACTGCCGGCATCTCCGGCGGAGCCCCGGTGGCGAGCTCGGCCGGCATCGCGACGGTCTCCGTCCGCGCGCGCGCGGGCTCGACGGGCGTCATGGGTTGCGGGGTCGCATCGGGCCACGGCTCGCCCTTCGGCGGCGGCGGTTCGATCGCCGGCGACGCGTCGGTGCTGGCTTCCGTCGGCGTCGGTGCGTCCGCCTTTGCGTCCGGCGTGGCCTCTTCCGGCGCCTCCTCGGCATCCGCCTTGGATGGATCGGCGGGCTTGTCGTCGCCACCACCCTTGTGCCGCCGCGAGTAGGCGAGCGGTCGCTCGCGCTCGATCTTGGACTTCTCCGGAGTCGGCTTGCCCTTGGCCATGTGATCGGTCGTGCCAGCGTTCGCCGTCGAGGGCAAGTTTGACGGGCGCAAACGAGGACCCGATTCGAAGACACACGATCGCACGCGGCAACGCGTCGCGTCATCGGCCCGCTTCGGGTACATTCGGGGTCCGGTGACCATGGCCACGGAGCGCGTGGGGCGCTACCAGCTGCTCGAACCGATCGGTACGGGGCCGTGCGGGTCGGTGTCTCGCGCCAAAGTGTTCGGCGTCGCGGGCTTCGAACGTCAGTTCGCGGTCAAGCGGTTCCATCCCGAGCTGACCATCACGACGGCGCTCGCGCAGAGTCTCTCGACTGCGGCCCGTGCGTACGGAAGTCTCGAGCATCCGCGGATCGCGCGCATGAGCGAGTTCGGCGTCGCGCAAGGTCAGACGTTCACTGCGGTCGAGTTCGTCGTCGGTCTCGACGCTGCGCGCCTCGTCGCGGAGACCCGGCTCGCAGGCACCTCGCTCGCTGCGGGCGGCGCGCTCGCGCTGATCTCGCAAGCTGCGCGCGCGGTCGGCTACGCGCATGGCCGCGGCCTCACTCATCTCGGTCTCGCACCGACCAACGTCATCGTCACTGCCGATGGCGACGTGAAGATCACCGACTTCGCGATCCTTGCTGCTGGACTACCGCAGCGTCCGATCGACGTCGCGCGGCTGCAGCACCGGATCCAGTACCTCGCCCCCGAGCAGGTCGCGAACGAGGCGACCTCCGCGGCGACCGACGTGTTCGCCCTCGGCGTGATCGCGTACGAGCTCGTCACCGGTCAGCGAACGTTCCGGGGCGAGACCCCGCAGCAGATCGCGCAATCGATCATGGCCGGCCCGCCTCCCGAACCTCCGCTGCCCCGCCCGATCGTGCGCGTGCTCCAGCGTTGCCTCGCGCGCTCGCCGTTCGAGCGGTTCCCCGATGCTCGCGCCGTGGCCGACGCGCTCGATGCCGCACTCCGCGTCGCACCGGTTCCGGGCACCCGCAAGGACATCGGCGCGCAGGTCAAGCAGACCCAGGAGCGTCTCGCTGCGCTGCACGACGGCGAGATGTCGGGGATGGTCGCGCTCAACGTCGGGACCGGTCCGGTCCGTCGCGAGCCGGCCCCCGAGGTCGCGTCGCTCGGACGCGATTCGAATACGCAGCAAGACGTGCCGACGCGCGAGTTCGTGCGACCCGATGTGCCGGTCCCCGGACCGTCGCCGCTGATCGGCCCCTCGACGCGACCCGAGATGCCGCGGACGATCAGCACGGTACCCGGG
>JACCQV010000511.1 GCA_013813945.1 Deltaproteobacteria bacterium
GAGATCTGCGACGACGGCAACGTGGCCAACGGCGACGGCTGCGAGAGCACGTGCCAGGTCACGGTCGCGTGCGGCAACGGCATCATCCAGGGCACCGAGGTCTGCGACGACGGCAACCAGATCAACGGTGACGGCTGTGAGACCTCATGCCGGCTGAGCAACGGCGAGATGTGCACCATGCCCGGCCAGTGCGACTCGGGCATCTGTGATGCGGGAATCTGCGAGCCTGCGAACTCCTGCGGCAACAACGTCCTCGAGGCCGGCGAGATCTGCGATGACGGCAACACGACGAACGGCGATGGCTGCGAGGCCTCATGCCGGCTGACCAACGGTGAAGAGTGCACGATGAACAATCAGTGCGACTCGGGCGTTTGCGACCTGACGAACAACCCGGGCATCTGCGAGCCGGCGAACACGTGCGGCAACAGCGCCGTCGAGGTCGGCGAGATCTGCGACGACGGCAACACGGCGAACGGTGACGGCTGCGAGAGCAACTGCACGATCACCGTGGTGTGCGGCAACGGCATCCGCCAGGGCACCGAGATCTGCGACGACGGCAATCAGGTCGCCGGCGACGGCTGCGAGAACACGTGCAGGCTCTCGATCGGAGAGATGTGCACGACGGACATGCAGTGCGCGTCCGGCTTCTGCGATCCGGTCACGATGACGTGTCAGCCAGTGGTCGGCTGCGGCAACGGGGTGCTCCAGACCGGCGAAGGCTGCGACGACGGGAACAACGTCGTCGGCGACGGCTGCAACGCGACGTGCGACATCGAGAACACGTTCCCGTGCAACGCCACGCCGCCTGGCGATATCGGCAATCCGAGCTGCGCGAGCACGCTGTGCGATCAGAGCGCTGGCAGCCCGGGCACGTGCGAACCGATGAACCGCTGTGGCAACAACCGGCTCGAAGCCGGTGAGGGCTGCGATGACGGCGGAACCGTTGCGGGCGATGGCTGTAACGCCGCCTGCAAGATCGAGGATGGCGACCCCTGCAACGCGAACACCGCCGGAGCGGTCGGTGATGCGTCGTGTGCCGCCAACGTCTGCGATGTCACCGGCGGCGCGCCCGGCGTGTGCGGTGGGACAGATACCGATGGCGACGGGGTGCTCGATACGCGCGACATCGATGATGACAACGACGGCATCCTCGATCTCGAAGAAGGCGGCGAGCTCACCGACACCGATGGTGATGGCACCCCGAACTCGCTCGATCTGGACAGCGACAATGACGGCATCTGCGATGCGAGCGAGGCCGGCCACGGGTTCATGGATCGCAGCGGTGACTACGTCGCGGACTGCCCGAGCAGCGTCGGCGCGAACGGTATGTGCAACGCACTCGAGACGGCGGTCGACTCGGGTTCGATCAACTACGTCATGGCCGACACCGACAAGGACTCCGTCCGCGATTACCGCGACCTCGACAGCGACAACGACGGTCTGTCGGATCTTCACGAAGGTGACTTCCGCTGCCTCGACGCGAACGACAACGGCGTGTGCGACGGACCGGACGACGATGGCGATGGCATCGCGAATTCGATCGACATGCAGCCGGCGGCGTTCGGCACGCTGAACGCTCGGCGCCCCATGAACAAGGACCAGGACGCGAATGATGACTATCGCGATCTCGATAGCGATAACGACACCATCTTCGATCTCATCGAGAGCACGAACTTCGAGCACGAAGGTGTGATCGCCGACGGCGTGATCGACGCGAGGGGCGATCGCGATCCGAGTCCCGACGGCATCCGCGATGTCGTCGACGACAGCGACAACGACAACATCCCGGATAGCGAAGACCAGGACCCGGCGTCGTTCGGCGGACTCCACGACGCACACGTCGATACCGACGGAGACACCAACCCGGATCAGCGCGATCTGGACTCCGACGACGACGTGGTGCCCGACGGCCCGGACAACTGCCGCTTGATCGTGAACCCGATCCAGCAGGACGTCGACGAGGACGGCCTCGGCGACGCGTGCGATGACAATGACGATCGCTGGGGTCTGCAGGGCGGCGGCTGCGGCTGCGGTACGACCAGCCAGCCCGGCTCGATGCTCGTGCTCGGCCTCGGTGTGATGTGGATGCTCGGTCGCCGTCGTCGCCGACGGTCTGCCGGTGCGGGTGCGGTTGCCGGAGTCGTCGTGATCGGGTTGATTGCGATGCCAGGGGCGAGCCATGCGCAGGCACCCGTCGTCGAGGGCGACTTCGCGACGGAGCGGTTCCAGCTCGCGACGGACTCGGATGGCCTCCTCGATGTGGAGTCTGCAAAGGTCCGCAAGCACCTCGCGCTCGACATCGGGCTGTGGCTCGGCTACGCGAACGACCCGCTGACGCTCAACCGCCCCGGTAACGATCACGAGCGCGAGGGCTCGCTGGTGTCGGATCAGGTCGGCGGCGAGCTGGTCGGTGCGCTCGGCCTGTTCGACCGGATCCAGATCGGCGTCGCGGTCCCGCTCGTGCTGATGCAGGACGACGATCAGTCGAGTGGCGACCCGACGATGCCGACGGCGCCGAACTCGAGCTTCGCGGTCGGCGATATCCGCTTCATCCCGAAGTTGCAGCTGCTGCGCCAGAGCGATCACGCGGTCGACCTCGCGGTGATCGTCGGCCTCACGTTCCCGACCAGCAGTGGCGAGGGGTTCGCCGGTGACACCGGCGTCACCGCGACGCCGACGCTGGCGATCTCGAGAAACTTTGGTCAGGGCATGCGCGGCGGACTCAACCTCGGATACCGAGTCCGCGAGGAGCGAATGGCGATCGATCTCGAGATCAATGACGAGCTGTTCGCCGGATTCGGACTCGGCTACGACCTGAGCGTGAGAGGCGGCCCGCCGCTCGAGCTCGATGCGACGTTCGGCTTCGCGACCGCCGCTGAGGATGCGTTCAGCGCGTTCAACAGCAACTACGCCGAGATCAAGGGCGGCGCGAGCTACAACGTTCCAGGACCGCTGCTGATCTTCGCCGCTGCCGGAGCTGGCGTGGCCGAGGGGTACGGCACCCCGGACTGGCGCATGCTCGCCGGCATTCGCGTCGATCGCACGCCCGAGAACGCACCCCCGCCCCCGCCAGCCGTCGATACCGACTTCGACAGCTACCTCGATCCGGTCGACAAGTGCCCGACGGACCCCGAGGACTTCGATAAGTTCGAGGACGAGGACGGCTGTCCCGATCTCGACGACGACAAGGATACGATCCCCGACGCGGCAGACAACTGCCGCCTCGAGCCCGAGGATCTCGATGGCTTCGAGGACGCTAACGGATGCCCGGAGCTCGACAATGATGGCGACAAGATCCTCGACCTCGCGGACAAGTGCCCGATGGACCCCGAGGATCTCGATGCCTTCCAGGACGAGGATGGCTGCCCGGAGCTCGACAACGACGCCGACACCGTCCAGGACAGCGCGGACCCGTGTCCGCTGGTCGCCGGCCCGGTCGAGAACAAGGGATGCCCGTGGCCGGATCGCGATGGCGACACCGTGCTCGATCGGTTCGACAACTGCCCGGATGAGCCGGGCAAGGTCGAGCTCCAGGGGTGCAACGCCAAGCAGCTGGTCAAGCTCACCGGGACCAAGCTCGAGCTCATGGAGACGGTCTTCTTCCAGACCAACCGTTCTGTGATCCAGCGCCGGTCGTACAAGCTCATGGACAACATCGCGTTCGTGATCAAG
>JACCQV010000523.1 GCA_013813945.1 Deltaproteobacteria bacterium
GCTCTGCTGACTGTTGCCGCCGCCTGTAGCAAGGACCCGCCGCCCAAGGAGCCGCGGCTGTTCACCGACGCGGAGGTCGCGGCATACGAAACCCAGCTGATGGCGCGAGTCGCGCAGACCGCAAACCAGGCCTGTCTCCGGAGCCCGGCGGTAGCGGACCTGATCGCGCTCGCCGAACCCACGGGGCCGCTCGGGACCTGCCTGGCAGGTGCAAGGAAGCTCGAAGATGCGACCGGTCACACGCTCGCCGAGCTCGTTGAAGACAGTAACCCGCAGATCGTCGAGGTCGACGGCCAGTGCGGCGCGGCCCTCGAGCAGACGGTCCGGACGGCGGCCGCGCATCGCGACGCGTGCTCGCCCTACCAGACAGGCGTGCGCAAGGAGCCCGACTCTTGGACGCCCGTGATGGTTGGCGCGCACCTGCTCGCCTTACGCGCGGGACTGAGTGCGGAGCGTGGCACCCCGGTGGCGGCGCTCGCGATGTTGCTCGACGGCGCATCCGCGTATCGCGATCTCGCGCGCGGCCACGTCGGGTTGCTCCCGACGATGATCTCCTTCGCCACGACCGACATCGTCGTCGAGCAAGCGCGCTCGGTCGTCACGACCGCGAAGCTGACGCCCGCAGAGGTCGAGCCGCTGGTGGCGCGGCTCGATGCACTGCTCGCGTCGGAGCCGCCGTTTGCCGACGCTCTCCACGGGGAGCGTCACCACTTCGAGCTCTTCTACGGACTCGTCCATCTGAAAGGTAACGAGTGGGTACCGCCCGGTGGCTGGCCGGAAGGTAGCCGGCCCAAGCCGGGCGAAGGTCCGTTCGAGACCAAGCCGATGACGAAGTCTCCGCGCGACGAAGCCGCGATCATCTTCGCCGCGGCGGAGAGGATGCACGTCGATCGCGAGCAGAAGTGCCCTCGGACCTCCACGCTCAAGGTCTGTCACGATGGGCTGGTCGCTCTCGGCGGAACACCGAAGACAGCGACCGCGGGCGAGATCAGCGAGGACCTGTGGAACGACCTCGCAAAGGCCACGAGCTCGGGCGACACCATCGCCACGGCTCACATCATCCGCGCCAAGATCGTCGACATCCTCGTCGGCGTCGCACACCCGGCGTTCTCGAACTACGTGGGAAAGCGAGCCGGCGGGTATGCGCGGCTCGCCGCATTGCGCATTCACCTGGAGATCGCGCGTGCCGGTCGCTGCCCCACCGAGGCCGAGCTCGCTGCGGCGCCCTATCCGGCGCTCGTCGCCCCGGCGCCCCTCGGCGACCTGCTGACCATCAAGCGCACCGACGACGGCGACCTCGAAATTGGCGCGCCTGCGTGGACACAGTCCAGCAAGCCGGCCTGGCGAATCAGCTGCAAGCCTCGCTAGATCCACGAGATCGCTCACCTGAGTTTGCACCGAAGCGGACTCACGTGTGCAGCGGGGTGATGCTGCGCCACAGCAGCAACCTGACCACTGATGTTGGTGCGGCCGAGCAAGTTCGTGCTCCCAGGTTGAACGGGGTTTCGACTACGGTGCCGGCCATGAAGACGCTCGCAGCACTCGCGCTCCTCGTCGCTGTCGCCTCCACCGGTTGCGCTGCCAAGGGCGGCACGACCGTCGCTCGCGGCCCGGCGCGCCAGATCGATCTCGCGCAGCAGCAGGACCACGGCGACTTCTCGCGTCCGATCGGCCAGCGCTAACGCGGACGATCGCCTGCGCTAACGCGGACGATCGACCAGCGCTAACGCGCAAAGGCCGCGCGGAGGATCGCCTCGGCGGTCTTGAGCGCGGTCACTCGAATCGTGGGGTCCGCGGGCATCGCGGCGACCAGCGTACCGAGTGGCTTCTTCGCCTTACGATTGTCGATCAGGGCCTGCGCCAGGCTGCGAACGACACCCCCCGGATCGACACCCGGTAGCTCGATCGGGCCCGGCTTGAGCGACGGCATCTCGCGCCAGCGCGCCACGGCGTGCAGCAGCGGCGCCTGCTCTGACCACAACGTCGTCAGCTCCTGCACCCCGAGAACGCGGCCGGCGAGCTGCTCGCCAAGTGCGGCGAACCCAACCCATGCGAGCCACATCCGCGCGAGCACCGGCGACATCGCGGAGCGCGGCGCGTACTGGCGCGGACCGTACAGCTCGTTGAACCGCATCGAGGGCGTGAGCCAGGTGATCGATGCGAGTGTCCCGGCGCTGGGCTCGCGCCACGACGTCCCGATGATCGCGTCGAACGCAGCGCTCGCCGTCTCGCGCTCGAGATCCAGCGCTGCCAGGTCTGCCTGCGCGCCCCATGCGATCGCGAGATCACCCGGCGCGGCGAACAGCGCGGCCGCGATCGCGCGCTCGCTCTCGACGAAGGCCTTGCCCTCGACGTCCGCATTCTGCGCGGGCAACTTGGTCCCGACGATCGTGGGATCCTGGATCGTCGCGATCTCTGCGAGCACCTCGGCGTGCGTGATACCGCCATCGTCGGCGACCGTGAACAGCGGACAGATCACGCTGTTGTAGTCGACCACCGTGTACGAACCGATCCGGAACACGCGGTTGAACGGGAACAACCGGCACGAGGCCGGCTTCGCTTCGCGGCCATCCTCGACCTCGACCTTGCACATCCCGTCATCGGCGAGGAACCAGCACCGATCGCGCGGATTGAACGCGGTGATCGCGTCACCACGCCGGCGCAGAAACGCGGTGATCTCCGGCCGTCGCGAAACGAGCTGCACGAGCTGCCCCGCCGTGACGTCGAGCCCGATGCCGTGACCCTTGCAGCACGCACCGCAGCCGCGGCACTCGTAGCGAAACCGCCGATCGGGCCACGTGAAGTAGACCTCGTCCACGTGCGTAGTATGCCCGACGACCTGGATCTCAGCCGGCCACGCGGTAGCTGAGGTTCTCGGACGAGAAGAGCTTCTACATCGATCCGAAGAGCGATCCGCGGCCGACGCCGCCGGAGAGACCGCGCGGCTTCGTGTCCCGATTCGACGCCCCGGTGAAGCCGACCTCGGTCAACATGAACGAGATCGCGTTCGCACCGGCGCCGGCCGGGATGCTTCCGCGCGGAGCGCAGCTCGCGGTGCTCGAGGGTGATCCCGCGAAGAACCAGAACTTCGTGCTTCGGATCAAGGTCCCGGATGGCTACCGGTTTCCCGTCCACAGTCACCGTGTCACCGATCGCCTGGTGGTGATCTCGGGGACGTTGATGTTCGGATCCGGCGACACCTGGCAACCCGGGGCGATGAAAGAGCTGAAGCCAGGATCGATCGTGTTCGAGCCTGCAGGCCACAAGCACTACGGGCAGGCCAAGGGCGAGACCGTCTTCCAGATCTCCGGCACCGGTCCGTTCGATACCCAGTGGGCCAATCCCGACGAGGATCCGGCGAGGTCGTCGCCGCAGGCAACGGCGCGGCCGTAACGGAGCTGGGGCTCAGTCGTCCTGGTCTTTGTCTTTTCCGCGCCGCTCGATCTTCGCGGCGTTGCCGAGCTCGCGGTGGATGCGCGCGACGCGCTCGACCTGTCCCTTCGCGGGGAACCGCTCGTAGAAGCCCTCGACCTGAAAGCTGCGCGCGATGTCCGTCCACGGTGCCAGCCGCCGGGTCCACCGCTTGACGCGATCGTCCTTCGGCTCCGCATCCTCGTGCGCGAGGTCCGCGCACACGCGGAGCATCGCCTTGAGCGTGACGGGCCGCGTGATCATGTAGCGCGCGTGGCCCCACGCATCGCCCCAGACCTTCTCGGCAGCACGCAGGAAGTCGCGCACGATCTCGTAGTAGCGCTCGGCCTCGCGCGGCAGGTTCTGCTTCTTGCCGAGCTTCTTCCACTCCGACGCTGCCCAGCGGTGCAGCTCGTTGAACAGCTCGGCCTGCAGGATCCACTTCTCCTGCTTGCTGCGCCCACCGAGGCGATTGATCTTGTAGCGGAGCGGGCTGTCGCCTTCGCGGTACAGGTGATCGACGATCCGCGCCGCGAACTTCTTGTCGGGCGCTGCCCACGAAACCTTCTCGTAGAGATCGATCAGGTGGCTCTTGTTGATGCGCGTCGGCGTCGAGTTGATGATGACGAACATCTCGGTCGCGAAGTCCTCGCTGCGCCCGTCGAAGATCACGCATGGGACATGGATCGTGCGCGCCTCATCGGGTCGCGCGCGGCGGAAGAAGTGGAGCGCGGCGAGCCGATGCTGGCCGTCGATGATCAGGTACTTGCCCTTGGGCTCCGTCAGGTTGCCGACATTTGCGAACGGCTTGACGGGATCGAACTTGAGGCGCTCGTCCGTGAACAGCAGGACGGTGCCGGGGATCGGCGGCTGGCTCGCAGCGGTCTCGTAGAAGTTCTGGATCGCCGAGACCTTCGCCTTGGAGAGCTGGCGCTGGAAGGCGGCGTCGGTCGACTCGACCCGCGAGATGAAGGCGCCGACCTCGTCGCCCTCCTCGACGCCCTCGCCGGGCAGGCTGGGGGCGCCCTCGGCGTAGAAGCGGTTGATGAAGCGCACCTTGTCGAGGACGTCATCGACCGGGTAGGCGCAGAAGTAGAAGACGCTGTCCTTCTGAC
>JACCQV010000531.1 GCA_013813945.1 Deltaproteobacteria bacterium
CGCGAGCGCTACTCACTGCTGAAGGGCGGGACTGAGTGCGCCTCGCGACACAGCAGCACAACGGGAACCGCGGACGAGCGCTCCCTCGCAAGAATTGTGCGGTCGTCGCGGGTACGACATGTGCACCACCGAAAAACCATGGGTAGCGAACAACAGACCATCGTGTGCCTTTCGCATTTGCGCTGGAACTTCGTGTATCAGCGGCCACAGCATTTGCTGGGTCGTTGCGCGCGCGAGCATCGCGTCGTCTTCTTCGAGGAGCCACTGCGCGATACGAAAGAATCCGACCTCGAGCTGCGAACCGAGAACGGCGTCCTCGTCGCTGTTCCTCACCTGCCGCACGACATCACCGTCGAAGCGGCGAACCATGCACAGCGGCGAATGATCGATCGCCTGCTCTACGAGCTCGATAACCCGAAACCGGTGCTCTGGTACTACACCCCCATGTCCGTGACCTTCACCGGTCACCTCAAGGCGAAAGCGGTTGTCTACGACTGCATGGATGAGCTGTCGCTGTTCCAGGGCGCACCACCCGAGCTGCGCGCAAACGAAGAGCAGCTGCTGAAGCTGGCAGACGTCGTGTTCACCGGAGGGCACAGCCTCTACGCCTACAAGCGCGATCATTCTCAGCACCGAAACATCCACGCGTTTCCGTCGAGTGTCGATGTGCCGCACTTCGCCCAGGCACGAGATGTCGTTGCGGAGCCCGCGGACCAGTCGGTGATCCCGCATCCACGCATCGGGTTTTACGGCGTCATCGACGAGCGCATGAATCTGAAGCTCCTCGACGAGGTCGACACTACGCGCGCGCGGTCGCCGAGCGCTATCCGTGGGTCACGCAGTACACCCCGGTCAACGAGCCTCTGACCACGGCGCGGTTCTCCGGCTTGTACGGTCACTGGTATCCGCATGGCCGCGATTCGCTGACGTTCGCGCGCTGTCTCGTCACCCAGTGCAAGGCCACCGTTCTCGCGATGCGGGCGATTCGCTCGGTCAATCCGGGTGCGCAGCTCGTGTTCACCGAAGACATCGGCGTCACACACAGCAGCCCCACGCTGCGTTATCAGGCCGAGTTCGAGAACCACCGCCGGTGGCTCAGCCTCGATCTGATCTGCGGGCGTGTCGACAAGAACCATCCGTTGTTGCCGTGGCTGTTCACGATCGGGGTTCGCGCGTCGGAGCTAGCGTGGTTCCTCGAGCATCCGTATCCGCCCGATCTGATCGGGTGCAACTACTACGTGACGAGTGAGCGGTACCTGGACACCGATCTGGAACGCTGGCCGACGTCGACCCATGGCGGCAACGGGCGCGATCGCTACGCCGACGTCGAGGCGGTGCGCTCGTGTGGTCACGTCGGGGTCGAGGCGCTGCTCCGTCAGGTTCACGCCCGGTATCGCGTGCCGGTGGCGATCACCGAGGCGCATCTCGGCTGCACCCGCGAGCAGCAGCTGCGGTGGCTCGTCGAAGTGCACGCGAGCACGGTTCGCGCTCGAGCGGCCGGCGTTCCGGTCGTGGGGATGGCGGCATGGGCGATGTTCGGATCGTTTTCTCCGATCCTGGGATCGACGACTACCGCAACCACCTGCTGTGGAGTCCAAGTCATCCGACGTTGATCGAGGCCGAGGTCGAGCTGTGGCGCGGCGACGAACGCATCGACGCTGTCTGGAGCTACACCGCGCTCCGCTCGTTCGGTGTCAACGGCAATCGGTTCATGCTCAATGGTCGACCGTACTTCCTCAAGATGGCCCTCGATCAGGGCTACTGGCCGGAGACGCTGATGGCGCCGCCGGATGTCGATGCGCTGCGGCGGGATGTGGAGCTCGCGCTCGAGCTCGGGTTTAACGGGGTGCGCAAGCATCAGAAGCTGGAGGATCCACGATGGCTATTCTTTTGCGATCTGTTCGGGCTGCTCGTATGGGCGGAGATGCCGAGTCCGTATCGGTTCAGTCCCAAGGCCGTGCAACGCCTGGTGTCGGAGTGGACCGAGGCGATCCGGCGCGACATCTCGCATCCCTGTATCTGCGCGTGGGTGCCGCTCAACGAGTCGTGGGGTGTTCCGGACCTTCCTACAAATCCCGCTCATCGCGACTACGTCCGCTCCCTCTATCACCTGACGAAGACTCTCGATCCCACAAGGCCCGTGATCGGAAATGACGGGTGGGAGCACGTCGCGACCGACTTCATCACGATCCATGACTACGCCTCCAATCCCGCGGTTCTGCGCGAGCGCTACGCAACGCCGGAGTCGAGTGCGCTCGTGCTCGAACGTCAACAGCCCGGTGGTCGACCTCTGGTCGTTTCCGGGTTCACGCCAAATGAACATCCACTGATCGTCTCCGAGTTCGGTGGCATCGCGCTGATCACCGACCGCAAGCCTGGCTGGGGCTACAGCCGCGTCAATGACACGGAGGATCTGGTCGTTGCCTACGAGGGCTTGCTGCGCGCGCTGCACGCGTGCCGAGGGATCGCGGGGTTCTGCTACACGCAGCTCACCGACACCTTCCAGGAAAAGAATGGGCTTTTGAACGCAGATCGATCGCCGAAGGCGGCGCCGGAGCGGTTCGCCGAGGCGACGCGCGGCAAGCGCAAAGCGGTCGCGATGGATGTGGATCCGGAGGTCTGAAATGACAGCAGCAGTCGCGGGAGATTCATCATGCGCCCCGTCGTGATCACCGGTGCCACCGGCACCCTGGGGCGTGCCTTCGAGCGGCTGTGTGCGGAGCGCCACCTGGCATGCCATGTGACCTCGCGAGCCGAGCTCGATATCGCCGATCCGGAGTCTGTGGAGCGTGCGCTGGAGCGACTCGAGCCCTGGCTCGTGATCAACACCGCCGGCTACGTACGCGTCGATGCCGCCGGAGGAGATCGGGAACGCTGCCACCGCGAGAACTCACTCGGTCCGCAGACGCTCGCGACGGCATGCGCGGCCCATGACGTCTCGCTCGTCACGTTCTCGTCCGACCTCGTCTTCGATGGGTTCAAGCTCGCACCGTACGACGAAGACGACACGCCGGCACCGCTCGGGGTCTATGGCCAGACGAAGCACGAGGCGGAGCAGCGCGTCCTCGATCACCACCCGGGCGCGCTCGTCGTCCGCACGAGCGCGTTCTTCGGGCCATGGGACGAGCACAACTTTGTCACGTGCTCGCTGCGCACGCTTGCTCGAGGCGAGGAGGTCCGCGTCCCCGCGGAGTTGATCGTGTCGCCGACGTACGTCCCCGACCTCGTGCACGCCACCTCGATCTCGCGATCGACGGCGAGTCCGGCATCTGGCACCTCACGAATGTCGGCGCAACGACATGGGCCGACCTGGCGCGGACGGCCGCTCGCATTGCAGGACACTCATCGGGTGTCGTGACGGAGGTACCCGTGGAGGAGCTCGGGTGGTCGGCCCGGCGGCCACGGTTCAGTGCGTTGAGCTCGGTACGCGGACATCTGTTACCGTCGCTCGACGACGCACTTCGGCGCTATGACCACGTACGCAAGGAAGGACGCTGAATGCCGCGCACGACAATTCTAGTCACCGGGGGAGCCGGATTTGTCGGTAGTCACTTTGCTCGGGCAGCGATGGACGCGGGCCGTCAGGTCGTGGTGCTCGATGATCTGTCCGGTGGTGCGTCGAGCTCGTTGCCATCGTCGATCCCGCTGATCGTCGGCGACATCGGTGACGTGCAGACCGTGAAGAAGGTCTGCGCGACCCATGGGGTAGGGGCGGTCGCGCACTTCGCAGGCAAGATCCAGGTCGGCGAGTCCGTGCGTCACCCGGATGTCTACTTCGACATCAACATGGTTCGTTCACTCGCGTTGCTCGGGGCACTTCGGGACGAGGGCATCACGGCGTGCTTGTTCTCGTCGTCTGCGGCCGTGTACGGCAACCCGCAGCACGTCCCGATCCCCGAGACGGCGCAGTGCAAGCCGGTCAATGCGTATGGCGCCACCAAGCTTGCATTCGAGTACGCGCTCGAAGCCTGGGAGCACGCATACGGCCTGCACTGGGCGGCGCTGCGCTACTTCAATGCGGCGGGTGCGCATCCCGAGGGTGCCATGCGCGAGTGTCACGAGCCCGAGACGCACCTGATCCCGCTCGCGATCGACGCGGGCCTCGGTTCACGGCCGCCGCTGACCGTATTCGGCGATGACTACGACACGCCGGATGGGACGTGCGTTCGGGACTACATCCACGTGCTCGATCTCGCGTCGGCTCATCTCGGCGCGCTCGCACTTCTGGAGCAGGGCACGACGGTCGGGCCGATCAATCTCGGGACGGGCCGTGGTTATTCCGTTCGCGAGGTGATCGAGACGACCGGCAAGGTCCTCGGCCGCGCAGTGCCGTACGTCATGGGACCGCGGCGCGCAGGCGATCCGCCCAAGCTCGTCGCCGATCCGTCGCGTGCTCGCGAGCTCCTCTCGTGGAGGACGGAGCGCTCCGAGCTGACGACGATCGTCGAGGACGCCGCACGATCTCGGCAGCCGTCCGATCGTCCCAAAACCGCGGAGTCAGTGCACCGCCACTAGAGGGCACATCGCATTCACCTGCGCCAGCTGTTCTTCCGTCCCGTGGCCCGCCGCGATCCGTACGCGACGCCGGCTCCCGACATCTTCCTGTGCTCGTCATCGACACCGCCCGGCGGCGGCGTTCACGGGATGTGCGGCTACTGGGCGGCACGCAGCGTGCTGCAGCGGCGGTTCGACCGCGAGCTGGCTGTAGCGAGCTGATCACTGGTGCTAGTCGATGTGCAGCGGCTGGATCTGATCGAGGTCAGCCCGCGCGGTGAAGGTTGGTTTGCCATTCTCGATGACGCAGCACTGCGCGGTGCGGAACTGCGGGAACGCCGGACGTCCGAGCAGCATCGCACCGAGGCTCGAGATCGCGGGTTCGTGGCTGACCACGATGACCGACCGGCCGCGAGCCACGATCTCGCTCGCTGCCACACGAGGCTGCGCGCTCGGCTCGAGGCAGCGCAGCGATGTCACGATGCCGATGTAGTCGAGCGCCTGGGCGAGTAGCTCGGCCGTTTGCACGGCGCGGGGCAGGGGCGACGTCAGGATCACGTCCGGCTCGACGCGCTCCTCGCGAAGCAGCTTGCCGAGAATCCGCGCGTGCTCGCGCCCCTTCGCGGATAGCCAGCGATCTCGATCGCTTCCGGCCTCCTCCTCGGGAATCGCGTCACCGTGGCGCACCAGATAAATCCGCATCCCACGCAGCATAACCGAGGCAGCTCGCTGCGACTAAGATGGGGGCACCGCGATGATCGCCGAGGTCGACGAGATCCAGACTGCGCTGCGCCAGCGCATGCCGGTGCCCGACGAGGTCTTCGATCAGATCTACCCGCGGATCTCTCGGTTCCGGTCGAGCGTGCACTGGACCCCGGTAGAGGTCGCGATCCGGGTCGCCGAGCTCCTTGACGGCGCACCCGGCGGCCAGATCCTCGATGTCGGTGCAGGCGTCGGCAAGGCGTGCATCATCGGTGCGCTGACGACGAGCAACACTGCATGGTTCGGCGTCGAGAAGGATCCGGCGATGGTCCGGGTGGCGCGCAAGGCGGCCGAGCGGATCGATGTCGCGCACCGCACGCGCTTCCTCGCGGGGAATGCGATGACGCTCGACTGGTCGACGTTCGGTGGCGTCTATCTGTACAACCCGTTCGCCGAGTCGCTGTTCGTCGGCGACGATACGATCGAGCCCGGTGCGAAGCGCCAAGCGTACATCGACGAGGTCCGCGCGGTCGAACGCTTGCTCGATGGACTCGGCCGCGGCGCGCGCGTCGTCACCTATCACGGGTTCGGCGGAGACATGCCGAACTCGCTCGAGCTCGTGGTCCGCGAGAAGGTCCGCGAGGACGAGGTCTGCCTGTGGGTCCATTCGGGCCGCCCGAGCACCGGATTCCACACCGACCCGGAAGCACCTGCCGAAACCGTGTAACGCCAGTGCCTCGGCCCGACTCTGCCGGGAATGAATAGACTCGCGAGTCGCCTTTTCATCGGGACTGTCGTCACCGGAGCCATCGCGCTCCCCCTTGCCATGGCGCAGAAGCCCGCGCCCGCCCCCGCGCCACCGCCTGCGAGGGCGACGGACGGCGTCCTCGACAATGCATCGCGCATGGTCGACGCGGGACGGGACACCTTCCGCAACGACACGTTCGGTAGCGAGGCGTTCTGGGCCGACACGATCCAGCTCCACAAGGCGATCGCCGGCGAGAAGCTCGGCGGCATCGGTGGCGGGGTGTCGCCGAAGACCGCGCTCGCGGTCGGGCTCAAGGTCGACGCGGAGAAGATCCCTGCGGCGACTGCCGCGGCAATCAAGGGCGGCAAGGTCAACCTCGACGATCCGGCGACGACGCTCGCACTGCTCAAGCTCGATGCCGTCGTCGGCGTCAAGGGAACGTTCGATCCGCAGGGCAAGCTGACCGCGGTCGGGATCCAGTGCTCGCTGTGTCACTCGACCGTCGATGATTCGTTCGCACCTGGGATCGGCAAGCGGCGCGATGGCTGGCCCAACCGCGACCTCGACGTGGGAACGATCATCTCCCTCGCTCCGAACCTCGCACCTGTCGAGAAGCTCCTCGGCGTCAACAACGCCACCCTGAAGAAGGTGCTCACGAGCTGGGGCCCGGGACGCTTCGATGCCGAGGTGTTCTTCGACGGCAAGGCGATGCGCCCCGACGGCAAGAGCGCCTCGACGCTGATCCCCGCAGCATTCGGACTCGCGGGCGTCAACATGGCGACCTACGTCGGCTGGGGCTCGATCACCTACTGGAACGCGATGGTCGCGGTCAACGAGATGCACGGCGTGGGTCGATTCTTCGACGCGCGGCTCGCCGACAAGAAGAAGTACCCGATCGCGGTCAAGGCGAAGAGCTACGACACGAAGCCCGAGGCCGATCGCGTCACCGCCAAGCTCGGTGCGCTCCACTTCTACCAGCTCGCATTGCCGGTGCCGACGCCGCCCGCGGGCAGCGTGGATGCGCAGGCAGTGACGCGCGGAGGGGCGCTGTTCAACGGCGCCGCGAAGTGCGCGAGCTGCCACGTGCCGCCGCTCTACACCGAGCCCGGCAACAACATGCATCTGCCGGCCGAGATCGGGATCGATGCGTTCCAGGCGAACCGTGGCCCGGTCGGGCGCTATCGCACCACCCCGTTGCGCGGCATGTTCACGAAGACGAAGGGCGGCTTCTATCACGACGGCCGGTTCGCGACGATGCCCGATGTCGTCGAGCACTACGACCGCCACTTCAAGCTCAGGCTCGATGCCAAGCAGAAGGCGGACCTCGCCGCGTTCGTGATGTCGCTCTAACCCCAGGGATCGCTTGTGTTGACCTCGTAGGCGTAGGCGTAGGCGTCTGCGTAGGCGACTCCGAGGCAACCGGCCGAGCCACCGGCCGATACCGGGTCGATGTTCCATTTCCAGACGCT
>JACCQV010000546.1 GCA_013813945.1 Deltaproteobacteria bacterium
CCCTGCGTCCTGCCGCGGGCGGTGCCGATCGTCGAAGCGATGATGGCTCTCGTGCTCGTCGACCATTGCCTGCGCCAGCAAGCCCGCGGCTAGTCGCCTCGGATGTCAGACGGCTCCCCTATCTTGCGTGGATGGGCACGGCCAGCGCACAGCTCGTCTACGAGCTCGGATACGACCCCGACGACGGGGTGCCCGATGTCGGCGACGTCGAGGTCGATGTCGGCGAGATGGTGCGGGCGCGCGATGGCGGCGTGGAGGTCGCGGTGGCGCGCCTCGGGAGCGGTAAGCTGGTTGTCGTCGTCGACGAGTGTCCGCACGATGGCGGGCGGATCTCCGACGGTTTCGTCGAGGGGGAGCGGCTCGTGTGCGCCCGTCACAACTGGGAGCTCGAGGTCACCGGCAACCGCTGCACGCGTGCAACGGCCCCTCGGCCCCCCACAGGGGACCCTCGGCGTGAGGTGAGCTCGGCCCTCAGGACGCGGGCCGAGCTCGATCCACCGCCTCGGGCCTGCAAGCTGCGGTAATACTACGGAATTGTTGACCGCGCCTGCGACGGCACGCTAGCGTCGACAGACGTGGGAGCCGTCTTGGTCCATATCGATCTCGACGGTGACCGGCCACACCCGTCGTCGATCGCTGCGCTCGCGGCGGGCCGCGCGGTCGCATCGTCCTGGGGCGCCACGCTGTACGCCGCACTGGTGCTACACGATCCCGATCAGACGGCTGCACCCGACACCACCGGACGGATCTCGACGTCGACGAAGATCCAGGGAGTCGCCGGAATCCAGTCGACGCTCGCACGCGCCGGCGCAGACAAGGTCGTCGTCTCGGTGATCGACACGCCCGTCGCTCCGCTGTGGAGCGCGGTCGGCGGAGCGTGGGAGACCGTGCTCGATCACCTGCGTCCGCGGCTCGTGCTGTTCGGTGCGGACAGCCCCTCGGCGCCCGAGCTCGGCCCACGCACCGGTGCCAAGATCGGCGCGCGCTTGCTGTTGCGTGCGCGCATCCTCGGCGGCGAAGAGGTCGAGCTTCGCGATCGCGATGGCGGCTACGTGCGCGCGGGCGACACCGGTGCCGCGGTCGCACTGATCGGCGGCATTCATCAGGCGAGCCGTGGTGACGAGGACGTCGATCTCGTCGTGCTCGGCGCTCCGGCATCCGCGGACCCTCGGATCGAGCTCGTCAGCATCGCACCTGCCGAGGTGGCCCATACCCAGGGCACACTCGTCGCGATCGGTGATGACGTCGCTGCGGATCCGGCGATCGCGCGCGACGCAATGCGACTCGCGGCGCTGCTCGGAGCACCGGTCATCGGTGGCTCCGCCGCGGCTCGCGCCGGGGTCGTCGCGGCAGGCGGCGTGATCGATCGCGGCGCCACACTCGCGCCCGAGGTCTGCATCGTGATCGGCACGCTCTCGCTCGATCTCGCCGGCACCACCAGCTTGATCCGGATCGGCACGGCCGGCGGCAAGGGCGTCGACGGTGCGCTCACCGGACCGATCCCACAGTCGGTCGCGGATCTGTGCCGTGTCCTGGGGGGATCGTGACCGTCGCGATCTGGCTCGGCAACGCGCAACCCGCGCGCACGATCCGCTGGCTCGATGGCGCACTCGCGGCCGCAGCGAAGTTCGCGCACGCGGATGCGCGCAAGCCGCCAATGGCACTCGCCGCCGGTGAGCAGGCCTGGCTCGACCTCGCTGCGGATCGCGCGACGCGGGCGGGCCTGACCAGCACCGGCCTGATCACCGATCTGCAGCTCGACTACCTCGGCTGGGCGCACGTCGTCGCCGCGGCCGCCCGGCACCTCGGCGCCACGACGATCCTCGTCGACGAGGCGAGCCGTCCCGAGCGGTTTCCCGAGGTCGCGGCGATCGCCGAGCTCCTCGACTTCGCGCAGCTCACCCACGTCGTGTCGATCGCGCCCGACGGCGCCACGATTCACGCGAGCCGCGCCGCGGGTAACACGCTGCAGACCGTTCGAATCCGCGGACCCGCGGTGATCGGGTTGCGGATCGCCGGAACCGCGATCGACGAGTACCCGACGCCCACGCCGTCCGCGTCGATGAAGCGCCTCGATCTTGCGGCGATCGGAATCGATCCGGTCGTCGCTGGACATCGCTCGCTACCACCACGCGCGGGCCAGCAACCGCGCCATACGCTCGAGCGCGTCGCCGAGCACCTCGCCGTCCACGTCGTCGCGCGCACTCCGAGACCGAGGAGCGGCTGATGGCGCAGGCTCGCACGGCTGCCACCGCCGTCGCCGCGCCTCGCGTCCAGGTGATCGCACCCGCTCAGCTCGGCGCGACCGCAATCGCCGCGCTCCGCGCCCGCGGCATCGAAGCCCGCGCCGCGGAGACACCGAACACCGACGAGGTGATCGCGTGGGCTCTCGAAGGTGCACCGTCCGGCGCGGCTGCTGTCGAGCTCGCGGCCGCCTGCGCCCGCGCCGCCGAGGCAGGACGTCCGGTCTGCCTGCT
>JACCQV010000559.1 GCA_013813945.1 Deltaproteobacteria bacterium
GTTGATACCTGGCCCCATGCGTAGAGCGATCATCCTGTGTCTCGTGGCGGCGTGCAGTGGCGACGGCAGCGGCGGTGATAACCCCGACGGCGGCAACGGCAGCGGCAGCGGCACGCCGGATGCGCCATCGAGCGCCTGCACGAACTACACGCCACCGTCGCTACCAGATTCGGAGATGGTGGCGCGCGACGTGGTTGCGCTTGCCCAGATCCAGGCGCTCACGCAGTTCACCGTCACCACGACAGCTACAACCGGCTGACCCGCTGGACGCTCGATCGCACTGGCGAGGATCTCGAAGCGACGTTCACGTACGGCACCTGCGAGCGCTGAGCTCTCGCGCTACTGATACTGCCCGCGCAGGATCAGGACCTCGCGTCCATCGCCGACCATGAACATCGCGCCAGCGCCGGGAGCATGCGTGGCGATCGTGTCACCGGTCGTCGGGTCGATGACCTGGACGGTGAGCGCTCGTCGAGCCTCGAGCTGGAGCTCCGCGCGGACGCCGATCGCGACCGTGAAGTAGTCATTGCCCGAGACTGCGGTGTACACGGCAGTGGCGCCGCCCGTGGCATTGCCCAGCTCGGGCCACATCGCGTCCGCAACCCACGCACCGCCATCGCGTGCGTAGCAGCGGAACGGGGCATCGGGATCGCGGCAGTCGCGACGCGTCCACGATGCGACGCCACCGGGAACGAGCGCCATCAGGTGGCGCTGCGCGTTGGCGCCGAGCATGGTCTCGAAGCCCTCGTCCCCACGCACTCCCGCGCGCGAGTGGAAGACGTGCAGCGGTATCGACGACAGCCACGTCACCAGGGGCGCCGCGACCAGCGGAGGTAGCTGGGTCACCGTGGTCACCGACGAGCCCGGGCCGATCGGTTCGTTGTTCGATCCGACGGGCAGCGCGCCGTCGCACGCCTCGTACTCCCATGGCTGACGGATCGGTCGCCAGTTGCCCTCGTTCGTGTTGTTCGTCCGGTCGAAGTGAATCGTGGCGAGGTCAGCGACGCCACCGGAGTACACCTCATTGATCGTTTCGCAGTCGGATGAGTACGGAGCCGACGCCGCGACGAGAATGTCCGTGCGGTCGCGCAGGTACCCGGTCAGATCGCGAAGCCGCGCGATACCGTCATCGCCCCCGAATCCGTTCTGGTAGTACTCGTTCGCGAGCTCGAAGTGGATGATCTTCTCGCGCCGAGGCGCGGACATCGCGATGAACCGATCGATCAAGTCGCGCACCTGACCGTCGGTGGGGACCTGATACTGGCCATCGCCGATCAAGGTCCACTCGACTCGCAGCCCATACTGGTCGTACGCGAGATCGGTCGGCCCGGCGATCACGTCGTCGTAGTCCGACCAGCCCAGCTCGATCTCTCGCCCATCCCAGTAGTCGGGACCGGCGGGGTTACCGACGATGCCGAGTGCGCGGATGAAGTGGAAGCCGTGATCGCGCAGGTACGCGAGCTGGGTCTCGAGCCGGAATCGATCGTTGCGATAGGCCCACGCGGCCCACATCATCGTCGCACCGAGTGCGTTGAACCGCCCGTGGTCGTCCTCGAGCGAGTGATCGCTCAGGCGGACCGGCCCACCACGGAGCTGCGGTTGCGCGTCGGCATCGCGGGTGATGTCGCCGGGCGCATCGTGACCGTCACCGGGTTCCGCGTCGGGGAGACCTGCCGGGCTGCTGCCGCACGCCGCGACAAGGGCGAGCCAGGCGGCGGCGCGCGTCATTGACACCCCGCGATCGAGCCAACGGTTCCCGTGACCACGAGATCCGAGAACACGGCACCGATCGGCATGCCCGCACTGTCGACCGCGCTCTGCCGCGCGGTCCCGATCGAAAAGTGAAGATTCGATGGTCCGAACTGAAGGCCGCTGGTGCTCCAGTCGATCGCGACAACCTCGGTTCCGTTGCGCAGGAACCGCGTGATGCCGTTGCCCCACTCGATCCGCAGCCGTTCGGGGCCACCGGACCACGTTCCGTTGCCTGCATACGGCTCCTCGAAGAACGAGCCGCAGCCGCAGCCGTCGTATCCAGGTGCCCCCGATGGGCACATCCCCCACATCAGCTTCTGCTCGCCGACGCGGCCAGCCTCATCCGAACCGTAGACGCGCAGCATGGCCTTGTAGTGGTTGTTGCGGAACTCCGGGCTGTAGCGGATCGGCTCGGTGATGCCGTGCCCAGCCTCGTACATCGCGAAGATCTCGTTATCGGCTTCGATCAGATTCGCGTTGCTCATGTTCGACACGGTGAATTCGATCGAGCCCGCAGTGAACCGCGGGATCGCGAACCAGAGCCGGTCCGTACGACTCGTGACGGTCCAGCCGTCGGGTCCGAACGAGCCGCCGACCGGATGACCGAGCGTGGTGCCGTTGCGCAGCCCATCGGTCAGCATCAGCACCGTCGACGCATCGGGTAGCACCTCGCCGTCGATCGGAGGATCGGCGGCGTCGGTGCTCGCGTCGGGCGTGGGGCCATCTTGATCCTGGGTTCCCGGATCGACAGGCGCGCTTGCCTGACACGCCGAGAGCGCGAGGGCGATCACAAACCGGTGGTGCTTCATGCGCGGCATCTTGCGGCGCACACGTGAAGACGCGTTCGTCCGAGTCGTAACGTTTGACGTCACATTTCCGGGTGGGGCTCTCCCACCCACGCACGCGTTTCATTCACTCGTTGTTGAAAGCTCGACGTTCGACATTTGAAAGGAGAAGGCACGTAAATCCTGATGGACATGCGT
>JACCQV010000580.1 GCA_013813945.1 Deltaproteobacteria bacterium
TGACCGAGCAGCTCGCGAACCGGCTGCGCGTCCCCGAGGTCAAGTACGCGATCGAGTCGCAGGACGTCCTCTACAAGAACAACCCGCGGCGCAAGGCGCCCGACGCCAAGGACATCGAGAAGATCGATCTCGACAAGGCGCTCGCGTTCTACAAGAGCCGGTTTGGCGATGCGACGGACTTCACGTTCGTGATCGTCGGTGCGTTCGATCAGGCGAAGATGAAGTCCCTGGTCGAGACCTACCTCGCGAGCTTGCCGGCGAAGGGCCGCAAGGAGAAGGAGAAGGATCCGGGCGTGCGGCGCGCGGGCGGCGTGGTCAAGAAGACGTGGTCGCTCGGCAGCGAGCCCAAGGCGCGCGTCGCGGTCACCTTCCACGGCGACGAGAAGTGGTCGCGCGACAAGGACCGCGACATGTTCATCCTCGGCCAGGTGCTGTCGATGCGCCTGCGCGAGATCCTGCGCGAGGACATGGGCGGCGTCTACGGTGTCGGCGCCGGCGGTTACCTGTCGCGGCGCCCGCGCGAGGAGCGCACGTTCAGCATCCAGTTCGGAAGCGCGCCGGATGCCGTCGACAAGCTGGTCAAGGCGGCGTTCGACGAGATCAAGGTGTTCGCCAAGGACGGTGTCGGCGCGGACTACCTCGACAAGACGAAGTCAGCATTCCTCCGGGACCGCGAGACGCAGCTCAAGACCAATGGCTTCTGGGTCGGCTGGCTCGCGTCGAGCTACCGATTCGGCGACGACCCGACGCTGATCCTCGATCCGAGCAAGATGATCGCGCGGATGACCGTGGACAACGTCAAGGCAGCGGCGAAGAAGTA
The DNA here is from genome assembly GCA_013813945.1 of Deltaproteobacteria bacterium. Lineage (GTDB taxonomy): Bacteria > Myxococcota_A > Polyangia > Haliangiales > Haliangiaceae > JABFXX01. The sequence continues at coordinate 821 of JACCQV010000580.1, forward strand.
CCTCGACGGCAAGCAGTACTACCAGGCGGTGTTGATGCCGGCGCCTGGTACGGCCGCGCCTGCCGCACCGGCTGCTGCACCTGCGCCCGCGCCGAAGAAGTAACTAGATCGCGACGAGCCCGCCCTCGCGGGCTCGCGGCGTGACCTCGACGGCGACGACGACGAGAAGTCGGTCGCCGTCCGACGACGGGCTGCACTGCATGTCGGTCACCCGTGCGCTGGCGATGTCCGTCGACACGGTCAGCCAGCGCTGCATGGCCAGGCCGCTCGGACGAGCGATCGCGCGCGCGCACAGGCCCGCTGCAACGGTGGCCGCCCACGTGATCCCGAGCGGTGCACCGAGCACGCTGGCGACGATGCCAGCGGCGACCACCGCGATCGCGTAGAGGCAGATCGCGATGACGTAGCTGGTCCCGCAATACGGGGTGTACGCGAGCGCGTGCTCGCCGCTCATCACTCGCCCGATGGCGTCGCGTGCCGCCAACCGGATCGCGGCGGACCGTTGCCAGAGGCGACCGTCGTGATTCAGTACGAGGTGGAACTCTCCCGTCTTCGTCACGCCGCTGCGCACGTGGATCCCGCGCTCACCGAGAACCGCGATCGTTGCGTGCTCGAGGCCGTGCAAGATCCGCGTGCGGTGATCGACCAGGGCGAGGATGGGACGCGATAACACGACGATGCCGGCCACGATGACCAGACCAAGCAGCTGGAGGATTGCCAGAATAGGCGCGAGGTAGGGGAAGGCATCTGGATCGACCAGCGCGAACAACGTCTGGACGACGAGGAACGAGACGAAGGTGTAGCCCGCCATCCGGCGCACCGACGGTGGCGATCCGACCGAGCTGGCCTCGGCGGGGACCGCGAGCAGATGCATCGGGGTCTCGCATGACCCACACATCGGCTCTTCGACGACTTCATTGACGAGCGTGCCGCACGGTTGGCAGACCCAGACCGGCGACCGACCATCGATCCAGTCGACCTCGGCATCGCAGCGCAGGCACAGCGAGTAGTCGACGCCGTCGCGATAGGTCATCAGGCAGTGCGTGCAGGCGAACGTGTAACTACCGCCCCGGGGACGTGAGCTCCGCGGCCTGACGCTGGGCACTGCACCATCGGTAAGGCTCGGATCCCCGCCCCGCAAGGTGGTGACAGCCTCGACGCGGCGCGCTATGCAGCCACCACGTGAGCGACGCGTACGTCGAGCAGCCCGACCCGAAGGGAGAGCGGGGGGACAAGCGGCGGCTCGCCGTGCTGTGGCGCCTGTTGCCGTTGATCAGCCCGCACAGGGGAAGGTTCTTTCTCGCGCTCGTGACGTTGTTCGCGGCATCCGGAATCACGCTGATCTATCCGTGGGCGGCACGCGAGGCAGTCGATGTCGGCATGGGTGGCCGCACGGTCGAAGATCTCGATCTGATCGTCGCGGGTCTCATCGGTGTGTTCATCGTCAACGCAGTGCTCGTCTGGTTCCGCCACTACAGCATGAGCTGGCTCGGCGAGCGGGTCGTCGCGGATCTCCGCCGCCTCGTCTTCGATCGCATCCTGACGCTGCCGCTCGCCTGGTTTCACGAGCGGCGCAGCGGCGAGCTCGTCGGTCGGCTCGCGTCGGATGTCACGGTCGTCGAAGGCGTGGTCGGCAGCGAGCTGTCGATGGCGCTGCGCAACAGCATCCAGATGATCGGCGCGATGATCCTGTTGTTCGTCATCGACGTCAGGCTGACGTTATTGATGCTCGGCATCGTCCCGCCGCTCGTGTTCACCACCCTGTTCTTCGGCCGCAAGATCCGGCGGATGACGCGCGCCGTGCAGGACGAGCTCGCACAGGTCTCCGGTCAGGTCCAGGAATCGATCGGGGCGATCGCGACGGTTCAGTCGTTCGTTCGCGAGGGCTACGAAGCCAGCCGCTATCGCGTTGGTGTCGAGGGCGCGTTCAACAAGACGCTCGATCTGGTGCGCTGGCGGTCGTGGTTCTACGCGTCGGCGATGACCTCGGGCTACGTCGGGATCGTCGCCGTGATCTGGCTCGGCGGCCGCGCGCTGATCAACAACGAGCTGACCGCGGGCGATCTGACGTCGTTCTTCCTCTACACGTTCATCGTCGCCGGCGCGCTGGCCGATCTCGCGAGCCTGTGGGGCTCGCTGCAGCGCGCCGCGGGCGCCACCGATCGGTTGTTTGCCGTGATCGATACCGAGCCCGAGATTCGCGACGCACCCGACGCGAAGCCGGTCCCGGCGGGCAAGGGTCACGTGAAGCTGACC
>JACCQV010000598.1 GCA_013813945.1 Deltaproteobacteria bacterium
AGCGTCTGGAAATGGAACATCGACCCGGTATCGGCCGGTGGCTCGGCCGGTTGCCTCGGAGTCGCCTACGCAGACGCCTACGCCTACGCCTACGAGGTCAACACAAGCGATCCCTGGGGTTAGATCGCGGCGATCGCGGCGAACATCTCGGCCGGTCGACTCGCGGTCGGCCGCTCGACATGCGGCGTGGTCTGCTCGCGCATTCGCGGCAGCGCGATCGTGGCCTGCGCCTGTGCGATCGCCGTCAACGCCAGCTCCTGCGGCGTCTCGCCCTGATCGATCCCATGGATCCGGGCATCATCGGGCCGCTCGAGCGCGGTCAGCATCTCGAGTGCGCGCTGCTTGGGGCCGAGCACGGCGATGTGCCGCGCCCTCGTCACGAGCAACATCCCGAGATGCTCGCGCTCGCGGGCAACGTCGTGGCTCATGACCACCGCGACGGCACGTTCGGTCTCGTCGATCCGGGCGGCAATCTCCGCCGGCGTCCCGGTCAACATCTCGACCGCGTTCACGAACCGCTCGCGCGTCGAGTACTTGATCTCGGTCGTCCCGGTCGTGCAGATCACGACCTCCCAGCCGATCTGGTGCGCGAGCTGCGCGAGCGGCACGGCATCGTGACCGGTGCCGAACACGAACAGTCGCACGGGCGGCACGACCGCCTCGATCAACACATCGGTCGACCCATCCGGGGTCTGGTACGTCCGCGTCGCCGACACGCCACTCTCGAGCACGATCCGGAGATCTGCCTCGATCGAACCACGCAGGACCGGTTCGATCGGATCGGCCTCGAGCTCGAGCTCACCGCCCGCGAGTGCCGCCATCCGTGAACCGACGCGAACGCCGGCGACATTGCTCCGGTACACCGTCACCACCGCAGCGCGCTTCTGTGCGCGGTAGCAGCGCGCGGCGACCTCGAGCGCATCGATCCTGCCCGGCATCCCGGCGCGCTCGACGAGCACCTCGACGGAGCCATCGCAGCCAAGGCCAAACGCCGAGCGGATGTCGTCGTCTTCGGCGCCCACACCGTCGGCGGCGTCGTAGCGGACGAGCAGCGGAGCATCCTTGGTCTTCTGCCAGCCCGTGTTCGAGAGCTCTCCCTCGAGCACGCCGCCGGTCACAGTTCCCGCGACCCAGCGAAATCGGGTCAGCACCATCCGCGCGCCCGGCCGGCGATACGCCGTGCCCGACGTGGAGACAACGGTAGCTACGAGGTACGGCTCGCCATGGCGACGGAGCCTCGCAGCTGCTTCGACGATGGATCGCTCGGTCACCATGACTTACAGCTTGATCTGGCGGATGTAGTTGTAGGGAACGTCTTCGCCGCGGCCACCGTCGGAGACGTACAGCATCGAGCCGTCCGACTTACCGCAGATGCCCTCGAGCCCGTAGAACTGCGCCATCAGGTTGTCGTCGTGGTCGAGGTAACCGGCGCTACCGCTGCCCGCGACCGTGCTGACCACGTCGCCACGAATCCGGCGGATCTTGTAGTTTCCAAGGTCGGTGATGAAGAGGTCGCCGTTCGCGGCCATCATGATGCCTTGCGGCTTGTTGAACATCGCGGAGGCAACCGGGCCATCCGCGAACCCGGCGATACCGGTACCCGCGTAGCTGGTCGCATTGCCCTGAAGGTCAACGAGGCGAATCCGGTTGTTCTCGTAGTCCACGACGACGAGCTTGCCGTCGGCGCGCTGGACCAGGTGGTACGGCTGCGCGAACAGCGCCGCGGTGCCGGTCGCATCGACCATGCCCTTGGTGCTCTCGGTTCCCGCGAGCAGCGAGATCGAGCCCGAGCTCACATCGAGGACCTTGACCACGTGGCGCTGATAATCGGTAAGCGCGAGGCGGCCGTCGGCGAGTGCCGTCATGCCGCGTGCGCGGCCGATGTTCTCGACCACGACGCTCGCCGACTTGCCGGTGATGCTCACCCGCCAGACCGTGCCGGAGTCGACGTCGTGCGCACCGAGCGTGTTGTTGTCCGTACCCACATAGAGGGTGCTACCGATGAACGCCATCCCGAACGGGCGGCGGAACTTGTCCTGCGCGATGATCGTGCTGGTGGTTCCGTCCGAGTCGACCGCGCGGATCTTGCCGTTGTCGAAGTCGGCGACGTAGATCTTGCCGTCTGGTCCGACCGCACAGTGGACGGGGTTGGCGAACCGAGCAGCGCCGCGCTTGCCGTCGACGTACCCCGGCTCATCGCTACCTGACAGCGTGCTGACGCCGTTGGTGAACGGGGGAGCATCGTCGCCCATGGTGTCGTCGCCGCCGCCGGGGTTGCTGGCGCAGGCAACGAGGCCGACGAGGATGGAGAGCGCTGCGATCTTGATCCGTGACATGGGTTGTTCTCTCGGGTGGGTTACGTGCTCCGCTGAGTAGCAAGGCTGGTGCCCGCCTTCGATCCCGGCGAAGTACCAGTAACCCCCATCTGTTCCGTGCGGCAGCGCCCGGTTGGGCGCCCACGTCCCGGCTCAGAACGTCGTCGCGACGACCGGAAGGACAAGCTGCCGCGCCGACGCTGCAATCTCGGGATCGTCAAACGTCCGCTGGAACCCGCGCGCCACGATCGCACCGAGCCCCACGATCGCGCCCGCATAGACCAACCGTGCCGGTACTTGCCGCCACCCGGTCATGCACCAGCCATGGAAGAGCTTCACGACGTCATTTCCCTTGTGAAACAGGAGGACGTCCTTGGAGAAATCGACCCACATCCCCGTCGCGAACACGGTCAGCGCGAGCTGCCCGTACCGATTGGTCGGCCACGCATCCGTGAACACGAGCGCGGCGAATCCACCGAGCAGCACCGCGTTCGTGATCTTCGGCGCAACATAGAAGAGCTGCTTCTGAGTGCGGGTGCGCAGCCCGCGAACGTACGTCCACCCGAACCGGAACCGGCCGACCTTCGGATCGATCCCGGGCGGGAAGATCCGCACCGACATCACCGTGCCACCGACCAGCTTCGCTGCGAGCGCATGACTGCCCTCGTGCATCCCGACCCCGAGCAGATACATCGGCGGCGTCAGCGCGAGCCCGGCGTACACGAGGTCACGATCCGTGGTCTCGGCACGCGCGGTCCCGACCAGCAGCGCCATGATCACGAGTGCTCGGATCATGCGCCGCAATCACCCGGGCACGATCGCTCAGCAAGCGCGACGAGGATCCACGCGCGAAGCACGGCTCAGTGTACCGCCGGGGCCGCGACCCATAGCTCATCGACGGCGACAAACCCGAGCCGCGCAGCAAGCCGCAATGACCCCTGGTTGTCCTCGGTCGCTCCCCACACCGGCTCGCGCCCATTCGTGCGCTCCGCCCGGATCATCGTCGATGCCACGATCGTCGCGAGCCCGAGCTGGCGCGCCCCAGCCACCGTATCGACCCCGATATCGAACCACGCCGCGGACTGCGCCGACGCGTACGCAAAGCTCGCGGGGATGCCGTCGACCCACGCCGTCCACACCGTGGTCCGCGCGCGCGCATCCTCGAGCTCCGCGCGCAGATCGTCGGGCAGATGCGCGAGTGACGCATCCTCCGGCAACGGCGCCGCGCCTTCGCAGTCCGGCAACGCGTCGGGATCGGGCAGCGTGTGCAGGATCGCGCGCGCGATCGGGCGGGGCAGGGCCAACACCAGATCTTCGCGCTCGCGCGGCACGAGCAACGTGTGCTTCGGATGCGCGTTCGCGAGCGCGACCACGGCATCCACCGGCAACGTGCCATAGACGCAGATCAGCGGAGCGGCCCCGCCATCGTGACCGATGCAGCCCTCGCGGTGCCAGCTGTCCGGATCGCGCGCGAGATCATGGGCCTCGACCCAGCGCGGGAGATCCGGCAACGCGAGGTTCACGAGCCCTTCGGCAAGCTGCGCAAGAAACCGATCGCCGCGTTCGCGTCCTCGATCAGGCAGGGACTGAACGGCTTGCCGCGGTCTTTGCCCTTCGTGTACTTCCGCTTCACCGCGCGCTCGAGCGGCTGCACCGCGCGCGGATCCTTGAGGGCACGCAGCTTGGAGACCGCCTCCTTGCGAGCCGGGCACGCCTGCTCCTGTTCGAGGTCGAACTGGTATGCCGTCAGCCAGTCGACCTCGTTGATGAGGTTGGTCTCTTCGATCACGGGGCGCACGGCATGCCGGCGCGCGAGGTCCTGACTCACCGCGGCCTTGAGCAAGAGCTCCTTCGCCTCGGGATCCCGGGTCCGCCCGACCCACACCTTGAAGGCGTTGGCGACGACGAGGAGGTCCTTGTCCGCGGCCATTGCACGCAGGTTCGCGCGCAGTGTTGGCTTGCTCTCGAGCGCGGGCTCGAGCTTGAGCGCGCGCTCGTACGCATAGAGCGATGGCCCGCTGTCCCGGCGCGCGGCGTGCGCGTGACCGAGGAGCAGCTGCGCCATCGAATCCTTGGCGATCAGATCGCCCTTCGCCTCGAGCACCGCGATCGCCTTCGCGGGATCACCGCGCTCGAGCGCTTCGTTCGCGGCACCCGCGGGCGTGTTCGGATCCAGGCCGTCCTCGCCGGACTTCCCGGGGGAGCCCGACGTGACCACCGCGATCGCGACGCCCGCCACCGCCGCGACCGCAATGATGCCGGCGTACAGCATCCACTTCCTGCTCGACGGAGGTTTGACCCGCTGCATCGTTCTCGACGCGTCGGGCTCGAGCGCGCTCGCGACGCCCGACACCGGGCCCGTCTGCGCGAGTCGCTGCTCCGGCGTCAGCCCGAAGATC
>JACCQV010000604.1 GCA_013813945.1 Deltaproteobacteria bacterium
GGACCGAGAAGCAGAAGTCTGAAGCGGTCGCGCGCCTGCAGAAGGAATCGAAGCAGGCGATCGGTGCGGGTGACTTCGCGGGTCTCGAGGCGAGCCTCAAGAGCCTGTCCGACGCACTCGAGAAGGACAGCTCGAATGTCCTGACGTTCGCGTATGTCGCGGAGACCGCCGGCCTCGAGGCGCTGCTGTACGGCACCGATCGGGATCGCGTCGACAAGGCGTTCAAGGCAGTCGGCAAGGACATCGGTCCCGATGATCCCGGTGCGCGCGAGCTGGTGATCGGCAAGGCCGCGGTCGAGCTGTCGCGACTGGGCGCCGCCGAGGGTGATGCCGGCGCCGTTGCCGCCGCAGGCAAGTCGACGCTCGCCGAGGTGATGAAGAGCCTCGATGAATATCTCGCGAAGCATCCGACCGATAAATGGGCGCTGTGGCTCAAGGGACGCGGGCAGCTGGCCGGCGGTGAGCGCAAGGCAGCGCGTGCGACGCTCAAGGCGGCGGCCGATGGCGACGATGGCCTGATCGTGGCGATGATCGATCACGCGGACCTGCTCGTCGACGAAGGTGCGCTCGACGAGGCGATCAAGCTGTTCGACAAGGCGACCGCGGCGTCCAAGGATCACCCGCTCGCTGTTGCAGGTCGCTCGCTCGGTCGTGCGGAAGCGTCGGTCGAGGTCAACGACGCGATCGACGAGCTCAGCGTCAAGCTCGACAAGAACCTCGGGCCGCGCGTTGGCTCGTACCGGAACCTGGCCCTCTCGCTCGCGAACTCCGGCATCGAGGACTATCCGAAGGCGATGGAGTCGCTGCGCAAGGCGACCGCACTCAAGCCGCCGAACGAGGCGCGGTTCTGGGCCCGCATCGCATGGGTCTACTACACGACCGGTAACCTCGCGGACACCGCGAAGGCGCGCGCGAAGATCGCCTGGTACGGCAAGACGAAGGCAGAGGACGATCCAACCGTGATGCTCGTCGATGCGGCACTGCTGCTCGCCTCGGGCTTGCCGGAGAAGGCGCTCGATCTCGCGTCGAAGATCGAGGGCGTCCGTCCGCGCCTCTTGCGCGTCAACGCACTGCTCGATCTCGGTAAGGCAAAGGAAGCGCTCGGCGAGGCAGAGGAAGTACTCAAGATGGCGCCCGAGAACGTCGAGGCGCAGATCCTCCGCGAGCAGGCGCGGATGATCAACGGACCCGAGAAGGAGCGCGCCGAGGCCTCGGCCGAGCTCGAGAAGCTCGCACGCCGCTCGAAGAGCAAGCTCGGTCGCCATGCCTTCGGCGTCGCGCTGCTCGCGACCGGCAACGTCAAGGACGCGCAGGTCCAGCTCGAGCAGGCGATCGCGCAGATCAACGAGAACGCGCCGAACCCGGTCGCGTACCGCACGCGAACCGCGCTCGCAGAGCTGCTGCTCGCCGCGAACGACATCCCAGGTGCAGGCAAGCAGCTCGACGAGGCGCTCGCCGCGAACTCGGGCTACTTCCCCACGCTCGGGCTGCAGGCGAAGGTCGTCCTTCGCAACGGCGATCCGGATCGCGCACTCGACCTCCTGACGCCAATCTTCAACGAGGCCGCCGCGATCACGCCGAGCCTCCAGCTCACGCTCGCCGAGGCCCTGATCGTCAGCAAGAAGACGTCCGCGAAGCAGAAGGCGCAGGCCAAGGACATCCTGATCGAGATCAAGGACAAGCAGCCCGCCGCCGAGGTGAGCCGGGTCGCCGCACTCCTCGATCCGAAGCTGCCGAAGGAGATGGGGCTCCCGGAGGGAACCGAGGAGGCCCCCGCGCCCAAGCTCGAGAAGCCCGCTCCGAAGAAGAAGCGCGGCCGGCGGTGAGGCGCGCGCTGCTCGCCGTGCTGGTGCTCGCTGCGTGTAGCAATGACGCTCCGGTCGACAAGGCCGCTGCAACCAAGGCGACTGCGACCAAGGCACACGAGAAGGCTCATGCGACCGTCGCGCCCCCGCGTGTCCGCCCGACTCAGCTGACGCAGGTCACGATCAAGGCGCTCGGCATGTACTGCGAGGAGAGCTGCCCGCTCAAGGTCCGCACCGCACTCGCCGACCTGCCGGCGGTCTACGAGCTCGGCTTCGACGTCTCCAACGAGAGCATCTTCGTCTCCTACGACGCGTCGCTCGGGACCCCGAAAGACGTGACCAAGCCGATGCTCGTCGCGATCAAGTCGGCCGGCTTCGACCCCTGGCTCGCCAAAGAAACGTGGCCCGACGGCGCAAGCGTCCAGGTCGTCCAGAACTAGGGACGCTCCCGACTTACGAGATCTATTTCGTCGAAGTCCGCGAGATCGTGGACACGACGAGGGACGCTCCCGACTTCCGCGACTTGGTGTCCGCACGACGGACAAGCACGAGCCGACATCGCTAGATGACGTAAGTTGGGAGCGTCCCCCTTTACACGTGTGAGTTCGCCAGGTTGAGCGAAATAGATCGCGTAAGTCGGGAGCGTCCCTAGATCAGGCCCCACAGCGCCTGCGGTTCGCTCACCCTCAGTCGAGCAGACCCTCGAGCGAGCCCTGGCCCTCGCGGATCACGGTGATCGTGTCGCCGTCGACCTCGATCACCGTGCTTGGCGCAGCCTCGGTTTGCGGCGCATCGACGACGAGGTCGATGTGCTTGCCGAAGGCTTCGAGGATCTCCTCCGCGTCACGGCATGGCTCGTGATCTTCGCCGATGACGGCACTCGTCGTGAGCAGGGGGCGGCCGAGGCCGCGGGCGAGTGCCTGTGCGATCGGGTGGCTCGTGATCCGGATCCCCACGGTGCGCCGCTTGTCGTGCGTCAGCGTGCGCGGGACCTCGTGCGTCGCGGGGACGACGAGCGTGTACGGCCCGGGAAAGATCCGCTGCGCGAGTCGAAACGCCGTCTGCGAGAACTGGCCGTAGGCCGATGCGGTCGACAGATCGGGGCAGATCAGAGCGAGCCGCTGCTTCTTGTTCATGTTCTTCGCGCGGTAGATGCGCTCGATCGCATCGCGCGCCTCGATCGCGCAGCCGAGAGCGTAGATCGAGTCCGTGGGATACGCGACGACGCCGCCCCGATGAAGGACCTCGATCGCGAGCTCGATCTTTCGCGGCGACGGCTCGCCCCATTCCTCGAATACGATCCGCTGCGGGATGGTCGTCCGCGACGCACGGGCAGGCGTGTTCACTTGAAATCCTTCCCGATCACGTACTGCTCGATCGAGATCTGACGGCTCGACGCCGGCTTCATCGATTTCGCACTCGCGAACTTCGCGCGCACGGTCTCGTTGAGCTTCTTGAACTCCGCACCCTGGAACAGCTTGCCGACGAAGTGGCCACCCGGTGCGAGCACCTGGCTCGCGATGTCGAGCGCACGCTCGAACAGCGCCTCGCTGCGTGCCTGATCCATGCTGCGAATGCCGCTGGTATCGGGCGCCATGTCGCTCAGGACGATGTCGAAGCTCGGCAGGTCGCCGAGCAGCTCCTTGATGTCGATCGTGTGGACGTCACCGACGACGACGCGCGCGCGCGGCGGCGCACCCGGCACGGCCTCGCGATCGAGACCGACGAGGACCGCGCGCTCGCCGATCTGCTTCTCGGCGTACTGCAGCCACGATCCCGGTGCGCAGCCGAGATCGAGCACCCGGTGACCGCCGTCGAAGATCTTGTGCTTCTGATCGATCTCTTCGAGCTTGTAGACCGCGCGCGCGAGGAAGCCCTCCCGCTTCGCCTTCTGGTGGAAGCGGTCGTGGCGCGTGCCGCGATCGTCGAGTCTCTTGGCCATGGGGAATCGCTGAAAATGAAAACGCCCGGTGCCGTGAAGCGCCGGGCGTTCGCAGCAGCGAGAGAAGCGGTCAGCGACCCGCGGCGGCCTTCTTGGAAGCCTTGAGCGGGTTCTTCGAGCGAACCTCTTCCTTGCCCTCTCCCTTGCGCTTGTATGCAGTGCGCGTCGCGGCCTTGGTCACGACGACGTACTCGTTGTTCGCGCCCGGGACCGAGCCGCGGACGAGGATGCAGTTCTCTTCCGCCATGATGCGGAACAGCTGGAGGTTCTGGACGGTGACCTTCTCGTTGCCCATCTGACCCGACATGCGCTTGCCCTTGTGGACGCGCTGCGGGGTGAGGCGGCAGCCGATCGATCCGCCGTGACGGAAGTACTCGTGGCAGCCGTGGGTGCGGGGCTTGCCGGCCATGTGGTGCCGCTTGAGCACGCCCTGGTGGCCCTTGCCCTTGCTCCAGCCCTCGACATCGATCGGGACGCCGTCGGCGAAGACGTCCTGCGGTCCAAGGATCTGACCGACCGTGAACTTGGCGGTCTCCTCGGCGGGCAGGCGGATCTCGCGGATGAAGCGCTGCGGCTTGA
>JACCQV010000609.1 GCA_013813945.1 Deltaproteobacteria bacterium
ATCGTCGGTGAATCCCTCGACACCACCACCCAGGGCCACGGCGATGCCGTAACGCTCGAGCATGGTCTCATCCTCGTCCGTGTCGTACGTGGTCGTCGGCTGCGGCGAGACGACATACGTCGGCTCGTTGTTCACCACCACCGGCGGCGGGGTCGTCACATTGATGTCCGGGCTCGTCACATGGACGTCAGTGTCCGTCGTCTGTGGCGCGGGTTCCGGCTGTGGCTGACTGGTGTCGCCCGTGATCGTGTCGTCGGTCGTAGTTGTCGGTGTCGTCGGTGTCGTCGTCGTATCGTCATTCATCGTGCCTGGCGTGCCCTGCGCCGCTGCCGTTCCGGTCAGCGCAAGTACACTCAGGAGCACGGCCCGGCGGGCGTGTTCGAGAATCAACATGGAAGGTTCCTCCTTGCACCGGAGTCGAGCATTGGCTGTGCCATGCCTGACGTCGGTACACCTCGAAGGAACGCCGCTCACGCGTCGCGGGGCGGCGCAATGCGTCCTCGGCGCGCGATGCCCCGCGCGCACCGAACTCCTCGCAACGCCGTGAGCTTCGGGGACGGCTACGGCTACGGCTGAGTGATCGTGCAGATGTTCGGGCCGGCCTCGGTGACCACGCACGTCGCGTCCCACTCGACCTTGGCGACGCTGTTCACGAGGTGAAGCTTCACGGTGCCGACGGGCAACTTGATCTTGGGCGTGGGCGCGCGGCCGATCTTCTTGCCGCCGAGGAACACATCGCCGAAGCCGTTGGAAACCCGCAGCTGCACGGATGCGAACTTCTGCGCCTCCTTCAGCGTGCGCGCGATCGTCAGCGTCTTGCCTCGCTCGAGGTCGACCTTGAATGCGACAGACTCGAAACCAGGTTTCGTCACCGCGAGGGTCACACCCTTCTCGGCAGTCAGGTTCTCTCGGGTCAACGGAGTCGTTCCGAGTGCACGTCCTCCGAGCGTGACCTGAGCGCCCACGGGCTCCGTCGTCACGATGAGGGTCGAGGGCGCAGGCGTGAATCGCTGTTGATCGCGAACTTTCTCACCTGCCGCGAGCTTGATCTCGTAGTCGATCGGCAAGTAGCCCTCGAGCTCGAGGTGGATCTTCCAGGTTCCGGCGGGAACGTTGTTCGCGCGGTGCGGTGTCGGACCGAACCGGGTGCCGTTGATGGTGCCGGTGGCGCCCTCCGGGAACGTCACGAAGTCGATCGTCCCTTCCGCGGCTGATGCAACAACGCCCGCATCCAGCGGGACCGCGGCGTCGAGCACCGGCTCCTTGTCGTCGGCACCGCCCGCTTGCATCCAGATCCCGATGCCAGCCCCCGCCGCGATCACGAGACCGAGCACGAGCCATCGACCGACCTTGGTCTGCGTCGCCGGCGCGGCCCCCCCGGTGACGGACTTCTCCTTGGCGTCTGCGGTCTCGGGGGGAACGTAGTCCTTCGGGACCTGCCCGGTGGGCGGGCCGCCCACCTCGGTGAACCGGTCCCTGTCCTGACCGGCCTCGTAGAGCTTGTGCATGTCGGTGTCACCCGGCATCGCCGGCACCTGCTCGGAGTTGCGGCGCGCGCGGGGCGCGGCGACCTTCGTGTTGTCGACCTCCTCGAGCTGCGCGAGGCCGTCTTCGCCGAGCTTGCGGAACAGCCCGGTCGAGTGCTCGCTCTTCTCGGCGGTCTCCGTCGTCGAGGGTTTTCCGTCGGTGATCGCGGTGCGCCGTGCGGCCGTCGGGTTGTCATTGAGCTGCTTGCGGATCACGTCGTCGAGTGCGCCGCGTCCGGACTGCCGCTTCGCCGGGATCACGGTTGCGAGCGCCTCCGCGACGTCGAGGGCGGTCGCCATGATCGAAGACTCGTACGACAGCTCGATCAACGATCGCAGGACGGTGGCCGGGCGGCTCGGCCGATCGATCGGCTTGCGTGCGAGGGCGCCGCCGAGGACGTCATCGAGGCGCGAGGGCAGGCCCGCACGCAGGGACGTCATTTTCGGGATCGGCATCAGCTCGATGTTCTTGGCGATATCCTCGGCCTCCTCACCAGGGAACAGCTTCTGGCCGGTGAACAGCTCGAAGATCACGCTCGCCGCGCTGAACAGATCGCTGCGGGTATCGAGGGTGTCGCCGCGCGCCTGCTCCGGAGACATGTAGCGCCACTTGCCCATCACCTTGCGCGGGCCCGGGCCTCCACCACGATGCGGCTGGGCGGCGACCGCGATGCCGAAGTCGGCGATCTTCACCTCGCCGGCGCGCGAGATCAGGATGTTTGAAGGCGAGACGTCGCGGTGCACGACGTTGTGTCCGTGCGCGAAGTCGAGCGCGCGAATGATCTCGATCGCGATGTGGAACGCGGCCGGTAGCGGCACGGGCCGGCCCTCGTCCTTGAACTTGCGGAGCATCGCCGCGAGGTCGAGCCCATCGACGTACTCCATCGCGATGAACAGCGACTCGCCGATTCGACCGAAGTCGAACACCTGGACGATGTTGGCGTGGGACAGCCGGACCGCGACCTTGGCCTCGGCGATGAACCGCGCGGCGAACTCGGGATCGCTCGCCAGCTCGGGGAGGATCCGCTTGATCGCGATGGTCTTTTCGAAGCCATGGGCGCCATACGCCTTGGCCAGGAACACCTCCGCCATGCCGCCGACCGCGATGCGGTCGAGGACGTCATAGCGTTCGAGCGATTTCTGGAGCGGCTCTTCCATGGAGGGAGGCGAGGGCGTGTCCCGTGCCACATTGCCGAGGCCGGACCGTGACGGGGATGGGACGGGCCCGCAAGGTGCCCTATAGTAAGGGAATGTCGCCCGCCATGGCGGCCCGTTGGGCGCTCGTCTGCGCGCTGGTCGCTTCCTTGGTGGGAGCGGTCCCAGCGCTCGCGGAGCGCCGCCCGGTCGCCGTGGTGAACCTCGATGTGACGGACGAATCGAAGGCGCGCACGCTCGCCGATCAGCTGATCTCGGAGCTGGATGGACATCCAGAGCTGAAGCCGCTGAACCCCACGGACGCGGCGGCGCTCAAAGATCGCATCGATGATCCCGACAAGAACGGTCTCGACTCGGCGCGCGATTCCAAGGCGCGTGCGGAAGCCGAGCTCGTCGGGTTCAACTATCCAGGCGCGATCTCGTATGCGCAATCGGGCGAGCGTTCGCTGCTGTTCGTCACGCCGTTCGCCGCGCAGAAGCTGTACGCCGA
>JACCQV010000680.1 GCA_013813945.1 Deltaproteobacteria bacterium
GCACCCGGGGACCGAGGCCGATCGCGGTGAAGCCGAGCAGCGTGTCGAGCTCGCGTGGGTCGAGGCCGCCTTCGGGACCGCTGACGATCGTGACGTCGGTCGCATCGTCCATCACCAGTGGTTGATCGCTGGTCGGATCGAGGACGAAGCGCGAGCCCGCCGGCAACGTCGCGAGCGCGGAGGACAGATCATCGGCCCACACGATTGTCGGCACCTGCGCACGGCCGGACTGGCGGGACGCCGCGACGAGAGCGGCCTGGTACTTCGCGATCCGGGCGTCGCGGCGATCGGGCTCGAGCTTCACGACCGAGCGCACCGCGGGCCACACGACGATCTCGTCGGCGCCGACCTCGACGAGCTTCTCGAGGCAGGTGTCCATGCGATCGCCCTTGATCAGCGGGACGAGGACGCGGATGAAGGGCAGGGCGGCCGGAATGGACTCGGGCGGCGCGACGGAGAGCGAGGTCTCGGAGTCGGTGATCTTCGTGATCGTCGCCGCGGCGCGGTGGCCCTCGCCATCGACGAGCTCGACCGCATCGCCGACGCGAGCGCGACGTACGCGCATGATGTAGTGGTGCTCGTCGCCGCGCACGGTGAGCTCGCCGGCGGCGAGGGGCGCGAGGAAGATCCTCATCGCCGGAGCGTGACCGACGACCACTGCGGATCATCGGTCGAGGGGCGCACGCGTGTGAGCCGCAGGCCCGCGGCGACAAACTCGTCAGCGAGTGGTTGGGCTTGCGGCGTGAGCAGGCCGGAGAGGATCAGGGTTCCGCCGGGGGCGACGCGCGCGACGAGGGCGGAGAGCAGGGAGCGGAGGACGTTGGCCTGGATGTTCGCGAGAACGAGCGGAAAGGCCTCTTCGATCTCACCGGCTGGAGTCAGCGCCGTCACGATGCGATCGGCGACGCGATTGATCGACGCGTTGTCCATCGTCGCGTCGAGAGCGAGCTGATCGTTGTCGATCGCGACGACGGTCGAGCCGGGCCAGCGCTTGCTCGCGGCGATCGAGAGGATGCCGGAGCCACATCCGACATCGAGGATGCGACCCGGGGTGATCTCGCGATCGGCGAGGTCCTGGATCTCTTCGAGAACGAGGCGTGTGCTCGCATGCGTGCCGGTGCCGAACGCCATGCCGGGATCGAGATCGATCACGACCTCGGAGTCGAGTGGGGCGTAGCGTTCCCACGACGGCACGACCACGAACTGGCGCGTGAGCTTGGAGACCTTGAAGTACTTCTTCCACGCGTCGCGCCACTCGATCTCGGGAAGCGCGGTCGCGATCCGGACCCGGCTGGGATCGACGGCGGCGCCATTCGCTTGCCAGCGCGTGACGGCGTCTCGGGTCTCGGCAAGCGCCGCGGCGGCGTCGGCCTGCGCGACCCAGAACACGACCTCGTCGCCGCGTTGTTCGGTGCCCGCGGCGGCGGCGGGGACCTCGGAGGCGATCAGTGCAGCGACGTCATCGACGTCCTGCGCTCCAACCGGAATGACGACCTCGACCCAGTCCACGGGTGTCTGGGTATCACGCGTCATGCGCCGACAAAATACAAAGCGCGCCCGACCCGAGGGTGGACGCGCTTTGTCGCAACGAGCAAGAAGAGGAGCCCGAACCTAGATCAGCGAGCCGGAGCCGGGGTGACCCGGCGCTTCATCTCGCGGCGAAGGCGCTTGCGAGCCTCGCGCGTCTTCCGCTTCTTCTTGACGCTGGGCTTCTCGTAGAAGCGGCGGCGCTTGAGCTCCTGCAGGATGCCCTCTTTGGACATCTTCTGCTTGAGGATCTTCATCGCCTTCTCGAGGCTGTCGCGAACCTCGACTTCGACGGGCTTTCCGAAAGAGTTCTCCATGGGGAGGCAAGTGGGTACCTGATCGACGGAACCCGGTCAAGGGTCGTCGACGGGGACCCGACCGGTCAGGCCCTGATGTGCTTGTAGAACAGGGTGATGGTCAGGCAGTGAAACTCGGAATCCGAGCTCTGCGTGACGATCTTGTCGACGATCTCGTGGTCGGGGTGGGTGCGGATCCAGTCCGTGATCAGCTCGCCCAGGAGCTCGCGTTCCTTGGCTTTTGTTGCCGAGAACACCTTCACGCCGGTGACATCAATCATCCGCCCGTCCTCCATCGCGTTACCGTTTTGCTGCAGTCGTGCCACGTCATTCACCCTTGTTCAGGAGCGGCTCGGAGGGCCGCTGTGTAAGCACACTCTGGGACGAAGGCAGATTCCAGTCAAGTGGTACATTTACGATATCGGTGAACTCTGGGGTAGTGGTGGCGCGGAGTTAGCCTCAGTGGGCGTAAGTGCGCCAATGCTGGTTCGATCCCATGGCAGGGCTGTGTGGCCCTGCTAGTGTCCGCGCACCGTTGAAGGAGAATCCATGGGTCACCTGCTCCAGATCGTGACCGTCATGACGACGGTGGTCGCGATCGCCCCGTCCAGCGTCCTCGCGCAGCCCAAGGCGCCAGACGCGAAGTCGGAAACCGTCAAGCTGCCGTCGATCGAGACGTTCACGCTGTCCAATGGCCTCCAGGTCGCCGTGCTCCCGACCGACAACGCCCCCGTGGTCGCGGTCCAGGTCTGGTACCGCGCTGGGTCCAAGGACGAGCCTCGCAACCGCCGAGGTTCCGCGCACATGTTCGAGCACATGCTGTTCAAGGGAACGCAGCACGTGCGCGCCGAGGCGCATGCGCAGTTCATCAACGGCCTGGGTGGGTACGTCAACGCCGCGACCGATGAGGACGCGACGCACTACATCAACACCTTGCCGTCGGACTACCTCGACTTCGTGATCCAGCTCGAGGCGGAGCGGATGCGCAAGCTCCTGTTCCGGAAGGAGATGATCGACACCGAGCGGGAGGTCGTGAAGGAGGAGATCCGGCAGCAGGAGAATTCGCCGATCGCGAAGGGCTTCCTGCGGTTCCTCGAGATCGCGTTCACCAAGCATCCGTACGCGTGGACCGCGGGCGGCAACCTCAAGGACCTCGACGCGACGACGCTCGAGGATCTGAAGAAGTTCTACGACGCGTACTACCAGCCCGGCAACGCGATGCTCGTCGTTGTCGGCAAGACCTCGGTCGAAGAGGTGAAGAACAGCGCGGAGAAGTGGTTCGGCCCGATCCCGAAGGGGCCGGAGGCGGCTCGTCCCGCGAAGGACGCACAGGAGCCCAAGCAGACGGCGAAG
The DNA here is from genome assembly GCA_013813945.1 of Deltaproteobacteria bacterium. GTDB lineage: Bacteria > Myxococcota_A > Polyangia > Haliangiales > Haliangiaceae > JABFXX01. Next base: position 3,177 of record JACCQV010000680.1, read on the forward strand.
CGCCGCGAGGTCGTCGAGGCCGGGCAGATCGGGCTCGCGCTCGTCGGATATCACCTGCCGCCGGCGAAGGACAAGGACATCTACGCGCTGCAGGTCGCGTCGATCATGCTCGGTGCCGGTGAGTCATCGCGGCTGAAAGTCCGACTCAAGTCCGCCGATCCGAAGACGAAGAAGGTGCTCGCCCTCGATGGCGGCATGGAAGCGCTGGTCCGCGAAGATCCGGGCATGACGATCGCGCTCGGCGTGTTTCTCGATCCCGCCGCGGGCGATGCGATCGAAGCCGCGATCCAGGACGAGGTCGCCAAGCTCGGCAAGACGGGTCCCAGGGCCGACGAGCTGCGCAAGGCGAAGAACCAGGTCCAGTCCGGGTTCGTGTTCTCGCTCGAGAATGCGCAGGGGCTCGCCGAGGCGATGGGCCGGTCGTGGATTCACACCGGAACACCGACCTCGTTCATCCAGGATGTCGACCTGATCGAGAAGGTCACTGCCGCCGACGTCCAGCGCGTGGTCAAGCAGTACATGACCCCCGAGAACGCCACGATCGTCATCATCCCGCCGAAGGGTCGCTGAGATGCGCCACCTCCCATCCCACCTGACGTCACTGCTTGCCTCGCTGGGTGCCACCGCGCTCCTGGTTGCGTGTGGACCCAAGCCGACGCCCGCGCCGATCGCGACGCTGCCCGGTGATGGCGACGCCAACGTGGCCAAGCCCCCGACGCCATCATCGCCTGCGGTCGTCGACGCATGGTCGGGCAAGACCGATCTGATCGCGCCGCCCGCGGTCAAGCCGCCGGCCGGCGTCGAGTTGCCGGCGATCGATACGTTCAAGCTCGCGAACGGCCTCTCGGTCTACGTGATCAAGAGCAGCCGTCTCCCGGTCGTGTCGATGCAGCTCGCGATCCGCGCGGGGCGCATGCACGAGCCGCGCACGCGCCTCGGCGTGTCGGAGCTCACCGCGGACATGCTCGTCAAGGGAACCAAGAAGCGTAACGCTCTCGCGATCGCGAAGGCGATCGACTTCGTTGGCGGCACGATCGCGGCCGACGCGACGTTCGAGGCAACGCTCATCTCCTGCAGTGTGATGTCGCGCAACACCAAGGCGTGTCTCGAGCTTGTGCCCGAGATGATCACGCAGCCGAGCTTCCCCGAGGCCGAGCTCGCGCAGGTCCGCGAGCGTCACCTCGGCGCGATCCGGCAGCGGCTCGACGACGCAGGCGCGCTTGCCGCCGCGCACGTGCAGAACCTCCTGTGGGGTAACGATCACGTCCGCGGCTGGGTCGACAGCGAGCAGTCGGTCGCTGCGATTCAGCGCGCGGATCTGATCGCGTGGCACAAGTCGTGGTTCGTCCCCGGCAACGCGATCCTCGTCGTCAGCGGTAACGTCACGCCGACCATCAAGGCCGACCTCGAGCGGTCGTTCGGGCGGTGGACCAAAGGGCCGACGCCACCTGCGCCTGTGTTCAAGGAGCCGGGCCTCTCGGGAAGTCGGATCCGGCTCGTCGACAAGCCGGGCCAGACCCAGACGCACATCCGGATCGCACAGTTCGGGATCAAACATGACGATCCGCGGTTCTTCGACTCGCTGGTGTGGAACTACGCACTCGGCGGCGGCGGCTTCAGCTCGCGCCTGATGAAGGTCGTGCGCGTGCAGGGCGGCAAGACGTACGGTGCGAGCTCGAGCTTCGATCGTAACCTCGACCGCGGCTCGTTCGTTTCGCAGACGTTCACGCGCAACTCGGAGGCGGTCGCGACCACCAAGATGATCCTCGAAGAGATCAAGACGATGGCGAAAGATGGACCCACCCAGGACGAGGTGACCGCTGCGATCGCGAACATCGCGGGTGGCTACGGTTTGCGGTTCCAGTCTGCGTCCGACGTCGGGGCCGCACTGATCGGCGCCGAGCTTCACGGCTTCGGCAAGGAGTACCTCGCGAACTATCCGCTCGCCGTGGGCAAGGTCGACGTCACGTCGGCCAAGCGCGCAGCGAGCGAGATCCTCGATCCGAGGTCGTTTGTGATCACGATGGTCGGCGACGCGAAGGATCTCGAGCCCCTGCTCAAGAAAGAGGGCTGGCGCTACGAGAAGGTGACGTTCACCGATCCGATCACGCCGCTGCTCACCGAGCCATCCGCGCCGGTCGATCCAAAGGCGCTCGGGGCGATGAAGAAGATCATCGACGAGGCGCTCACGGCGAAGGGCGGCAAGGCAAAGCTCGCGGCGATCAAGGGCTTCAGGATGGTGGCCGTCGGCACCACGCCGATCGGTGGCGGGCAAGCGAAGGTCGAGACGCAGCGCCTGTTCCAGTTCCCCGACAAGATGCGGATCGACGCGACCCTCGAGCTCGGACAGAAGATCAATGTCGTCATCGGGATCAGCGGGAAGGCCGGCTGGCAGATGGCGCCGAACCAGCAGAGCGGGAAGATCGAGGTCAACGACATCTCTGCGGCTGACATCCAGATGATCGACTTCGAGCGCTGGCGCGAGCCGGAGCTGATTCTGCTCAAGGCGGCGGACCCCGCTGCGAAGCTGACCCCCGCGCCCGACGAGGATATCGATGGCAAGCCACACCACGTCGTCAAGCTGGCCTCGCCGTATGGCGTCGACGTGGCCCTGTACATCGACAAGAAGTCCAAGCTCGTGACGCGGATGACGTACTCGGTCGGCGGCAACGCGGAGATCAATGAGTTCTCCGATTACAAGGTGGTCGCTGGAATCAAGATCGCTCACAAGCGGAAGAGCACCGGCGCGGGCAAGGGCGGTGGAATCACGAACCTCGAGCTCAAGTCGGTCGAGATCGATCCCAAGATCGATGTCACGGTCTTCGACAAGCCCGCAGCTCCCGCAGCTCCGGCAGCTCCTGCGGCTCCGCCGAAGTGACGCTGTCGGGCTGCGCTCTCGGTTTCTTCGCGTGCCTCGTCATCGCGACCAGCGCCGCCGTTGCTCAGCCAGCCCCGCTCTCGCCGGAGGCGCGCGCGAAGATTCCGCACGAGACCGAGGCACCCTTCGTCGACGTCCTGACGTTCGGCGTCGGTGAGGTGATCTTCGAACGCTGGGGGCACACCGCGATCTGTCTCCGCTATCACCAGCCCGAGCACGAGTCGGTCTGTTTCAACTACGGAGTCACCGACTTCGACGACCACGCGGGGCTTGTCTGGCGGTTCGTGCGCGGCAAGCAGGAGTTCTGGAGCGAGCCGTCATCACGCGACACGCTCCTCTCGTTCTATCGCGACGAGGACCGCGATATCTGGATCCAGACGCTGCTCATCGATGAGGCGCAGGCGCGCAAGATCGAGGCGCGCCTGTGGAGTGACGTCGACGAGAAGAATCGTGGCTACGTCTACGATCACTTTCGCGA
>JACCQV010000430.1 GCA_013813945.1 Deltaproteobacteria bacterium
TCCTCGATCAACGCCTTGCGAACGGCGACGCCGACCGCGGGATCCGAGAGGAAGCGCGCCGATGCGGAGCGGAACATCGCGAGCAGCTCCTTGCGCTCGAGCTCCGCACGCCGCGCCTCGGCGAGCAGTGCGCGCGCACGTGGGCTGCGCACGCCCATCGTGATCGCCGCGTCGAGCCACGCGAGAGCCTTCTCCGTGCGGTCCTTTCGATACGCGAGGTACAGCGCACCGAGCGCGGCGAGCGACTCGCGGTGGCGCGGCTGGAACTGGAGCGCGCGCAGCAGGAGCGTCGCGATCGCATCGACGTCCTCGGGCGACAGCGGCTGACCCTTGCGCGATGCGAGATCGACCCGGACGACCGCCTCGACGAAGAACAGTCCGCGATAGAGCTCGGCTGGGAGCGCGAGCTTCGCCTTGTCGATCGCGGGCAGCAGGAACTCGTCGGCGACCTGGTCCTCGACGTCGGGCAGCTGTGACGGCAACCAGCGGCCGAAGAACGTGCGGGTCGCGGCGAGCGTCTTGTCGAGCTCGCCTGCCGTGTACTGGATCGCGACGTCGTAGACATCGCACGCGATCGCGGCCTGGCGCTGCGCGTCCTCCTCGAGACCTTCGACCTGGCGGATCCGGGCGATCCCCTCGGCTGCTTCGACGAGCTTGTTCGCCTTGATGTGCTCGCGCACCGCGAGGATGCGATGCGTGACCATCGCGACCGGAATCTGTCCCGCGAGGACGCCGATCTTCGTCACCTCGTCGAACAGCCGCGTCGCGCCTTCGTTGTCGGCGGTCGCGAGCTTGCCCTCGGCGAGCATCAGCAAGCAGACCGACTCGTTCTCGGCGAACGGAACATCGTCCTCGCGGGCCGGGCGAAGCCCGCCCCGCTCCATCTTGGGGGCTGCCCCGAGCTCTTCGCGCGCGGCGCGCATCGTGTCGAGGGCGCCCTGCCAGTCGGCTGCACGGGCCTTGACGTAACCGGAGAGCCAGCGAGCCTCGGCCATGTGCGGTGCGAGCTCGAGCAGGCGCTCGAGATCCTTGGCGGCCGCAGCGAGCTTGTCCGTGCGATCCTGGTGTCCGACCGCGACGTCACCCTCGGGCGCGGCGACGGCCATCACGGTCGCGAATGCGCGAAGGTAGAGGAAGTCGAGCACCTCGAGCTTGTGCAGGCCCTCGGCAGAGATCTTCGCGGCGCACGCGAGCGCCTTCTTCCAGCGGCCGGCATGCACGTGACCGGCGAGCGTGGGCACGTCGGCAGTCTCGGGCTTCTCTGCCGCAACCGGTTGCCCCGGCACTTGCTCCGCCGCTTCGGGCTGCGCAGCCGGCTTCTTGCGGCGCGGAATCAGCGTCGACAGATCGCCGAGCGCGAGCACACCGAACCCGAACAGCATCAGCGCGACCGCCACCATCAGCGGCCACTCCGCAGGCGCGATCGAGCCGGACTCGACGCGCTGTGACGGATCGATCGCCTCGAGCTCGTCCTGCTTCTTGACCAGAGCCTCTGTCAGGCCCGCGATCTCCTTCTTGAGAGTGTCGATCTTCGTCTGCGTAGGTGCATCACGCTCCGCGATCGGTGCCGGCTTCGTCGGAGAGCTACCGCCCGAGAGTTGCGTGAATATGCCCATCCCGATGATGCCGAGAGCGATGGCCACGCTGAGTGCGGCGCGCGCGGACGAGCGCGGAAGGCCCTCTCGCTTCTCGAGCAGATAGGCGCGCAGCGCGAAAGCGGCCTGCACCAACCCCACCACCGCCAGGACCCAGATGATCGCCGCGCTCATGATGTCTCCTCGACCGTCTTCGTCACGGCGCGCCTGAGAGCGCCAGCAGACGGCCCGCGTCGTACCACACGAGCGGCGGCGTCTCGCGACGTTGTTGCTCGGAGATGCGCTGGCTCAGACCCTGTGCACCGAGGTACGCAGTGATGCCGGTCCGGATTGCCTTCGCGTCGGGGACGTTCATACGGTTCGCCAGGTCGCCGATCCAGTAGAGCCAGTGGACGTTGGCTTCGATCAGGGGATCAGACGGCTCGCACACGGTCGCAGTCGCACCGAGCGAGGCCACGATCCGAGAAAACGCATCGGCCAGGTACCCGGGATCGTTGTACTGGGTAACTGCGCCGTAATGCGCGACCCCATCGAGATAGTCGAGGTACGCGACGAGGTACTGGCCGAGGTTGCCGCCCTGCCCCGGCATCGCCTGGGTCTGGCTCCGCGCTTCCTTGCAGATCCGCCCGACGTGAGCCCACTCGGAGCGCGCGGCATGGATCCGAGCGAGCACCGTCGCGCGCAGCACGTTGTCCCACGGGTCCTTCGCCGGCCGAGCGAGTCGAACTTGCGCCTCGTTCCAGCGGTCGAGGTAGCGCGCCTCGATGTGCGCGAAGTGCAGACGGCCGAGGTCGCCGACGCGCGCGCCGAGCTGATCGATCGCCGCGACGGCCTTCTCGATCATCGGCCGACTCTCGAGCGGGGGTCGCGAGTGAGCGATTCGCCGGGTGACGGCCGCGAGCTCGCGGATCGCATCGTCGCCTGTCCCCAGTGCGTCGATCGCCGCCTGGAGCGCGCCTCCATAGTCTTGATCGGCACCGCGGAGACGCGACAGCACATCCCACGGCACGTGCTCCTTGGGTGCACTCGCCGCGAACCGCTCGAGGATCCCGCGTGCGATGTCGATCTTGCCCTCGTACTCCCAGCGCACCGCCGTGCGATACGGCGCGAGCTGTTCGCCGAGCTGACCGAGCATCGCTTGCCAGTCGGCAGGTGGCGTCGGCTCGAGCAGTGCGAGTGCGAGCGCTGACAGGGCAAATCCCTCGTCGGAGAACGACTCGGGCACGGCCTTCGCGATCACACCTGTCAGCCGCGAGCCGGGTCCGACCCAGCCGCGCAGTGCTCGACGAAATCTGGAGCTCGCCGGTGACCGGGGTGGGAACAGATCCGCGAGCGCGGTGCACAGCGCGGCTCCGACGGCATACGCGCCCGCATGGGGCGCTGACTTCCCGAGCAGGACGCGACCCGAGGTCCACATCCACGACTCCGGCGCAGCACGAGCCCAGTCCACGAGCGTGGCATCGACCAGCGGTACGACGAGCAGCCGCCACGCGCCGTCATCGCGATCGGGTGCGTACCGTAGACATGCGGGTGCGATCAGCGCGGTGACCTCGACCTGCGCGAGCACGCGCGTACATGCCTCCAGGTAGCGTGCCATCTCGACGATCTCGGGCAGGTGCACGGCCGGCTTCGCGCGCAGCCTCGGCAGCGCTTCGGGAAACGGCATCGAGTGATCGGCGGCGAGCGAGTATTCGAGGACGAGGTCGCCCTCGTACTCGTCGACGGTGGTCGGGATCCAGAACCACTCCGCCGCCAGTCCATCGAGCCGCTCGACGATCGACTGCACGAGCCCACGCGTGCGCGCGTTGTGTGACATTGACACGCGGACCCGGCGATCCGCCGTCTCGACGAGCTCGCCCACCGGCAACCGCATCGCGGCGCAGCATACTCGCTCCGAGATGACATGCGGGTCACACGTACAGCGGCCTACCGGCGGGCCGGTGTAGGCGTCGAAACTTGCGACCTTCCTGGGTTTCTGGCCCACTTGAGATCCATGAAGCACGCAATCCTGGTTGGCCTTGCAGGGGTGCTCCTGCTGTTCGGCGCCTGTGGTGATGACAGCGGTGTCGTGAACGACCCGCCCGATTGCATCGGCACCGGTGTCACCTGCGCCGTCGACGCAGACTGCTGCGCGGGCGAGTGCAACGCGCTCACCTTCCAGTGCTCGCGCGTTCCCGGTACCTGTCTCGCCGAGGAGGCCGAGTGTCTGTCAGGTCCCGACTGCTGCTCGTTCTCGTGCGTGAACTACCGCTGCAGCGGTGACCAATGCACGTCGGACAACCAGACCTGCGACGACGACGGCGAGTGCTGCAGTGGCATCTGCCTCAGCGGCACCTGCGCGCCACTGAACCCGGCGTGCAAGACGTCGGGGAACACGTGCGGCAGCAACGCCGAGTGTTGCTCGAGCCTGTGCAAGGACGGCCTCTGCAACAACGCGCCTTCGTACTGCACGCAGGCCGGTGACACCTGCACGACCGATCCGGAATGCTGCGGTGGTCTGTGCAGCATCGTCGATGGCGCGGCGCTCGGCACGTGCCTCACCCCGCCGTCGAACGGCGCCACCGGCTGCGATGGCGCCGGCGAGGTCTGCGGCTCGGGCGCGGACTACAACGGCGGCGAGCTACCGCAGTGCGGTGGCGAGTGCTGCAGCCGCGCATGCTTCCCGTTCGGCCCGACCGGCGTGCTCGTCTGTCAGCCCCCGAGTGGCTGCCGCCCCACCGGCGAGACCTGCTCGGCCGACAGCGACTGCTGCGGCTCGGTCGGCTCGCCTGACGGTGCGGTCTCGAACGTCACGTGCGAGAAGGTCGCGCCGAACACGGTCGGCCGCTGCAACAACGGCAACTCGTGCTCGCCGGCCGGCGCGATCTGCCGCCTGCAGAGCATCTCGTGCAACGCGAACGCGAACTGCTGCGCGGGTAACGTCCTTCAGGAAGACACCTGCGTGCAGGACAACCTCGGCATCCCGCGCTGCGCGATCGCAGAGTGCCCGGCAGGCGATCCGACCTGCGGCTGCACGGATCCCCAGGCCAAGGTCGGCATGACCTGCGCATCGAGCGCGGACTGCTGCGGCCTGCCCTGCGTGCCGGTGCCCGGCCAGGAGTTCCAGAGCGTGTGCGCGGGAGCCTGCGTCCCCGAGGGCGGCACCTGTACGAACTCCGTCGATTGCTGCTCGGGCCTCCCGTGCACCATCCCCGGTGGCGCGACCTCCGGTACCTGCGGTCCTCCGCAGGGCTGCGCGAGCTACGGCCAGGCGTGCGATGCGACGAACCTGTGCTGCAACAACGTGACGTGCACGAACGGCACGTGCGGCCAGATCATCCTCTGATCGGCTGACCGCACGACGAGCGCGGTGGGAGGTCCCCATCGCGCTCGTTTTTCGTTTCGGGGTCGCGCTTCGCGCCTCGCGCCTCGCGGG
>JACCQV010000719.1 GCA_013813945.1 Deltaproteobacteria bacterium
GCAGAGCCCTCCGCGGCCACGGACTGGTTACCGTACTGGGTCAACCCGAGGGACCTCACGCCGATCTTGGCCGCCGAGCTGATCAGGGCTCAACCCGGGCGACAGCTCCAGATCATGGCGATGCTGCACACAGTCAAGGGCAACGAGTTTGTCCAGCACGTGGTCTCGGAGCTAACGAACCCGGGGGCCGTCAAGAAAGAGGACCCGATCCTCGCGAGCATGCTGGTGAGACGGGTCGAGACCGGCAAGGAGAACCTTCGGATCGAGGGAACTCCGGCGTTCAAGCAGCGCATCGCGCAGGAGCTGCTGCGGATCGCGGCGACCCACAGCGGCAAGGTGGTGATCGAGGAGCTCCTCAGTGGTCCCACGCTGTCGAAGATCGTGTTCGCACCGGAGGACGGTAGCGTCGACGAGCACGGCGTCGCGAGGGTCGATCCCGGCTGGAAGCTCAACCTGGTGGGGCCTGGCAACAAGCCGATCGAGACGCCGTTCAGCGTCGTGCTCCTCCACGAGCTCGTCCACGCCGTCCACATGCAGCGGTCGTTCGAAGAGGTTCAGACGAACCTCAGGACCGACCCGCTGGGCGCACCCGAGAACCACAACCGCGAGGAGGAGAACACCGTCGGCACCGATCCGAGCAGCAGGTGGTTCCCGCCGATGCAACCGAACGGCTCGATCGCCGGCAAGCTCCCGTCGGCCAAGCCGATCGCCCCGAACGAGAACGCCTATCGCGCGGAGATCGGCGCAGAGGAGAGGTTCGGCCACGGGGGAGAGCTCGGCGACAACGGCAACCGTGGAGAGGTGTTCGGTGCCTACGAGAAGCTGGTGGCGTTCACGCGCGAGCCGCGCGCCGATGCGGCGGTGACCTACTCCTCGATCGATCGCGTGTGCGACGACATGCTCGCCGTGCGCGATCAGTACCTCGTCACGACCGAGCAGATCGAGCAGACCCGTAACCTGGCCCGCGCGGAGATGCCAACCGTGCTCACGCGGACGAAGCTGATCGTCGAGCTTGAGCCGCTGGCCGCGGCGGGCATGGACCAGCTCAAGCCTGCGCTCGTCGAGACGCCCCTACTCCAAAAGCGCCTCGTCGCCATCGGCACGGACCTCGCGTTGATTCAGACCGACACCTACGAGGCGTGGCACGACCTTTCCTATCGGTGGTTCGAGACGCAGCGGATCGCGACCGACCTCGGATTGACCGCTCTCGCCGCGGCGCTTCAGCCCGGCCGGGACAAGATCAAGCAGATCGTGACGACGTTCTTGAAGACGTGATTCTCCGTCCGCAAGCCGAGCATCCGGTCGATCGACCTAGTGGTGATCGCCGTCGCTGTTTGCGTACAGCTTCTGGCCACCCGCGTTGAACTCGGCGGCCTTCGCGGCCATGCCGGCCTCGGCCTCCTGCTTCGCCGCGAGCTCGCGGACCTCGCCGGTGATCTTCATCGAACAGAACTTCGGGCCGCACATCGAGCAGAAGTGCGCGCCCTTCGCGCCCGGTGCGGGCAGCGTCTCGTCGTGGAAGTCCTTCGCGGTGTCCGGATCGAGCGAGAGGTTGAACTGGTCCTGCCAGCGGAACTCGAACCGCGCCTTCGACAGCGCGTCGTCGCGCTTGTGCGCGCCGGGGTGGCCCTTGGCGAGGTCCGCCGCGTGCGCCGCGATCTTGTACGCGATGACGCCGTCCTTGACGTCGTCGCGGTTCGGCAGCCCGAGGTGTTCCTTGGGCGTGACGTAGCAGAGCATCGCGGTACCGAACCAGCCGATCATCGCCGCGCCGATCGCGGACGTGATGTGGTCGTAGCCAGGGGCGATGTCGGTGACGAGCGGTCCGAGCGTGTAGAACGGCGCTTCCTTGCAGATCCGCATCTGCAGCTCGACGTTCTCCTTGATCTTGTGCATCGCGACGTGGCCGGGCCCCTCGATCATCGTCTGCACGTCGTGCTTCCACGCGATGTCGGTGAGCTCACCGAGCGTATCGAGCTCCGCGAGCTGAGCGCGATCGTTGGCGTCCGCGGTCGATCCGGGACGCAGGCCGTCGCCGAGCGAGAAGGCGACGTCGTACTTCTTCATCACCTCGCAGATCCGCTCGAACTCGGTGTAGAGGAAGTTCTCGCGGTGGTGCGCGAGCATCCACTTCGCCATGATCGAGCCGCCGCGCGACACGATGCCCGTCATCCGATTCGCGGTGTACGGGATGTACGCGAGGCGAACGCCAGCGTGAATCGTGAAGTAGTCGACGCCCTGCTCTGCCTGCTCGATCAACGTCTCGATGAAGATGTCGATGTCGAGCTTGTCGGGGTCGCCATTGACCTTCTCGAGGCACTGATAGATCGGCACCGTGCCGATTGGCACCGGCGAGTTGCGGACGATCCACTCGCGCGTCTCGTGGATGTTGTCACCGGTCGACAGGTCCATGACCGTGTCGGCGCCCCACTTGACTGCCCAGCGCAGCTTGTCGACCTCCTCGGCGATCGTCGAGGACACGGCGGAGTTGCCGATGTTCGCGTTGATCTTCACGAGGAAGTTCTTGCCGATGATCATCGGCTCGGACTCGGGATGGTTGATGTTCGCGGGCAGGATCGCGCGACCGATCGCGATCTCGTCGCGCACGAATTCGGGGGTGACGTTCTCGCGCAGCGCGACGAACTTCATCTCCTGCGTGATGATGCCCCGCCGCGCGTAGTGCATCTGCGAGCGGTTGCCGCTGTCACCGTCGCGCATGCGCGCGTCGATCCATGGCTTGCGCAGCTTGGGGAGACCCTTGTGCGGATCGATGCCCTGCGGACCCGAGGTGTCGTAGACGTCGAACGCCGGCTCGCCGCCAGCGAGATGGATCCGGCGGACCGGAACCTGGAGGCCTTCCGCCTCGACGTAGACCTTCTCGGACGCCGGGAAGCCGGTGATCGCGGGAAGGTTGGCGACCGGATCGTCACCAAGCTGGGGAAGCGAGCGCTTGCCGTTACCGTTGTCGTTACCGTTCGAGCCGTTGGTGCTCATTCGATCCTCCCTACGCGGGCATTACCCCGATCAGGTTTTGGGGTCGTGCTCTCGCACCTCTCAGCCTCCAGGTCAGGAAGCTCCCCCGTCGATATTTATGCTGATGCGACCTGGGCGGACCCTACCCGAGACGCGCGGGCTGCGCCAGCGCTCGATTCACGGTGTCTTCGCGGGAGGCGACGCGGGAGGCGGCGCAACGATCTTCGCGGTGAGCTCGTTGATGTGCTTCACGGCCGCATCATGGTCGGCGCCTGCAGCGCGTGACACGAAGCCGGTGTGGATGGCAGCGACCGTATGGTCGCGCCGCAGGTAGATCGTCAGCGGGAAGCCGGTCGCGTCGAGGATCTCGCGCGGAAAGGCTTCGGCGAAGTCGTCGTTGTAGATGACCTCGAACGTCCACGGCACCTTGAACGCCGCACGAAACTCGTCGAGCCGGCGCTGCGTGGCGACCTCATCGCCCTCCGGCTCGAGCGCGAATGACAGCACCTGCAGACCGGTTGCCGCATGCTCCCGATGCAACCGCACCAGCTCGGGCGTCAGGTCGAGACAGACCGGGCACCACGATCCGAAGTAATCGATGATGACGGGATTGCCGAGGTACGGTGGCCGGTCGAGCGCCGGCAAGCTCAGGCGCGTCTTGCCCGGCGCCATGCGCGCGCTCACCTTGAGGTGTGTCGGCGGAGCTTCCTTGCGGGTCGCGGTGAACCGGTAGTGCTGAAGCCCCGCGACCAGCCAGCGCCCCTCGAGTCGCTGGCCGCCGTCGCTCGCGGTCATCTCCATGAAGAAGCCGTGGATCCCGTCGAACGCCGACATCCGCACCTGGTTGCCGTTGACCCGGCCGGTGAGGTGCCGGAGGTCGCCGATCTCGGGTGGAATGATCGTCCCCGAGATCGTTCCGTTCGAGTCCTGGCGGAAGGTCGCGCGCCCGACGCCGAACTCCTTGATATCGATGCGCCACGATCCCGAGAGGTCCACCGCCGGCGGCTCACCGCCCGGAAACAGCAGCTCGGGGTTGGGGCCCGCCACGGGCTCGGCGACGATGTCGAAGTCGCGCTTCCAGTAGAAGCCGGCGACCCACGACCCGCGTAGCCGACCCTCTGTGCCGTCCGGTGCAAGCCGGAGCTCGAGCCCGCGCACCGGGATGCGCAGAACCAGCGGATCGCGCTGGACGACCACCATCGGCAAATTTTCCTCGGCAGCGTAGATCAGCCCTTCGGGTCGCTCGCGGTGGATCGCGATCAGAAACGGAACCACGCCGAGATCGTCGACGCGTGCCTCGACCCGATACCAGGCGAACCCGGCGTCTGCGTCGGCGGGGCGCGCGGCCTGGCGATCATCGTGCGGAACTGCGACCGGAGTGGCCTCATCGGCGCGCGGCTCGCGACGAGACCGGCAGCCGATCAGCGTGGCAACTGCCACGATCAGGACGATCCATCGCGACGACATGACTGATGATACTACCCTTGACGGACGAGGCCCAGCAGCTCGGAAAGAATGACGGGCTTTGCGATGACGTGAACCGCCGGAGCGATCGACGAGATGCCGAGGTCGTCAACCAGCAGCACGATCATGACGTCCGCGAGCTCCACTCGAGCACGGACCAACGAGATCAGCGCGACGTCCGAGCAGACGATCACCTGCGGCCGAGCGTGAGCGATCAACCGCAACGCCGAGGCGCGCGTGGTGGCCCGCCGAACCTCGTGACCGTCACCTTCGAGGACCATGCCGAGGATCTCGACCAGAGCCGGTTCTTCGTCGACGAGGACAATGGTCGACATCCAGCTGGTCTCTCACCGACGATAGCACTACCTGCTACGCTCGCGAGGTGTCGGAAGAGCGCAGGTTTGGTCGCTATCGAGTGACCTCCACGATCGGCGCCGGCGCGATGGGCGAAGTGTTCGCCGCGACCGATGACGTGCTCGGGCGCGAGGTCGCGGTCAAGATCCTGCGCGCGCAGCGCACCGGCGTCGCGGCGCGTATGGTCGATGATCGATTCCGTCAGGAAGCACGTGCGATCGCTTCGCTCTCACACCCCGGTGTCGTCCAGGTGTTCGATATCGACCTCACCGCCGATCCTCCGTACCTCGTCATGGAGCGCGTCGCGGGCCCGTCGCTCAAGGAGCGAATGGCAGAGGGCCGGCTGTCGGCGAACGAGCTGCGCGCCCTCGGGATCCAGATCGGCCGGGCACTCGGCGCCGCGCACGCCCAGAAGATCATCCATCGCGACGTCAAGCCGGCGAACATCCTCGCGGCCGGACCGGGCACGTGGAAGCTCGCGGATTTCGGTGTCGCCCACGTTCCGGACTCGTCGCTCACGATGACCGGCCAGTTCGTCGGATCGCCGGCGTACGCGCCACCCGAGGCCCTCGTGCGCGGGCAGTGCGAGGCGGAAGGCGATGTCTTCGGGCTCGGTGCGTCGCTCTATCAGGCCGCGGCTGGAACCTGGCCTCGGCTCGAGGGAACCACCGGCGGTCTGCTCGCACCGATCCCGCCGATCGCGAGCGTGGTGCCCGGACTACCCGAGGACATCGCCGCGATCATCGATCGCGCGGTGGCGATCGACTCCGCGCACCGACCGACGGCGAATGATCTCGCCGATGCGCTCGCGGGCTCGACCTCGAGCCCTGGCGCGACGCCTGCCCACGGCGCCTCGTTGATCGGACTTCCCCCTGTTGCCCCCGCGCGCGCCCAGGTCCGCTGGCAACCGTGGGCGCTCGGCGCCGGTGCTCTCGTGCTCGTCGCAGTGCTCGCAGCGAAGTGCAGCGCGCCCCAGCAACCATCGTCGATGGGCGCCCCCGGCGCGATGCCCGCGGCGCAGGGTCCGCTCGAGATCGCAACGCCGCCGATGCGCGACGGCAAGGCGGCCAAGGACTGGAACAAGGTTCTCGACCATCTCGAGCGCGGGAAGTTCAGTGATGCGAGGAAGAAGCTCGGCGAATGGGAGAGGAAGCACGGCGCGACGGAGGAGACCGAGGCACTGCGCAGGCAGCTCGACGCCATGGGACACGATCGCGATGGCCGCGACGACGACTGATCACGCGATGTGGTCGAGCGACTGAAACGCATCATCGAGGGCCGTGACCATCATCGCGGCGCTCGCGAACCGCTGCGCGGGATCTTTGATCAGCGCACCCTCGACCAGCCCGAGGAGCTGCGGCGTGCACCACGGTGCTCCCCGGGTGAGCTCGTCGAGGCGCGGCGGCGGCTGCTTCGCGTGCAGCCGCATCAGCACCATCGGATCGGAGTCGACGAACGGCATCCTTCCCGCGAGCATCTCGAACAGGATCACGCCGGTCGCGTAGACATCTGCGCGGCCATCCACCGCCCGACCGAGCGCCTGTTCCGGGGCCATGTATGCGGGCGTGCCGAATACCAGACCGGTGCTCGTCAGCGCACCGGCGCCGAATGCGGCCGCAGCATCGCCGACGAGCTTGACGAGTCCGAAGTCGATCACCTTGACGCGGTCCCACCCGCCCATCGGCACGAGGATCACGTTGTCAGGCTTGAGATCGCGGTGGACGATGCCCTGCGCGTGCGCGTGCGCCATCCCCTCGAGGATCTGGCGCGCGATCACGAGCGCCTGACGAGGTGCGAGCGGTCCGTTGCGCAGCGTCTTGCCGAGCGTCACGCCGTCGACCTTCTCCATGACGAGGAACAGCATTCCTGCCTCGACGAACACGTCGATTGCAGCGACGAGGTTCGGATGCTCGAGGAGGCGCAGTGCATTCGCCTCGCGCGCGAACCGGCGCGTCACGTTCGGATTCCCGCCGACGTCGGTCAGCGGAGACTTGAGAGCGAACCGCCTGCCCTCGTCGTCCTCGACGTCGAACACGCCACCCATTCCGCCGCGGCCGAGCGTTCCGAGCACGCGATAGCGACCGACTCGCTGTCCCGGCTCGAGCATTGGCGTGGGCGCGTGCACGACGCCGACATCCTACTGGATCGACCCGGTCACCGGCGTGCTAGGACAAGCTCATGGACAAGCTGCCCGTGGTCGGCAACCCTATCGACCTCTCCCCCGACGAGCTCGAGGCGGAGATCAAGCGGCTCAAGAGCGAACGAAACGCCGTGATCCTGGCGCATTACTACCAGGAGTCGGAGATCCAGGATCTCGCCGATTACGTCGGGGATTCGCTCCAGCTGTCGCAGGCCGCGGCCAAGACGCAGGCCGACGTGATCGTGTTCTGCGGCGTTCACTTCATGGCCGAGACCGCGAAGATCCTGAACCCGACGAAGGTCGTTGTCGTCCCCGATCTCGACGCTGGCTGCTCGCTGGCCGACGGCTGCCCGGCGCCGGTGTTCGCCAAGTGGCTCGAGCAGTACCCCGGCCACAAGGTCGTCAGCTACATCAACTGTTCGGCGGAAGTGAAGGCGCTGTCCGACGTGATCTGCACGTCCTCGAACGCCGTCAAGATCGTCAAGGCGCTCGGCGATGCGAAGATCGTGTTCGCGCCCGACAAGCACCTCGGCGCGTGGGTCGCCAAGCAGGCGCAGCGCCCGGATCTCGTCACGTGGCAGGGCACCTGCATCGTGCACGAGACGTTCTCCGAGCGCCGGTTACTCGGGCTCATGGCGAAGTACCCCGATGCCGACGTGATCGCGCATCCCGAGTGCCATGAAGGGATCCTGCGCCACGCCAAGCACATCGCCTCGACGAGCGGCCTCATCGAGTACGCCCGCAAGACGAACAAGCAGGAGTTCATCGTCGCGACCGAGGCCGGAATCCTCCACAAGATGCAGCAAGCCGCCCCGGGCAAGACGTTGATCCCTGCGCCACCCGAGGACGAGAGCTGTTCGTGCAACCTGTGCCCCCACATGCGGCGAAACACGCTCGAGAAGCTCTACCTGTGCCTGCGCGATCTGCAGCCGCAGGTCGATGTTCCCGAGGCAGTCCGCGTGCGCGCGCTGAAGCCGATCGAGCGCATGCTCGAGATGTCGGTCTGATCGTGCGGGCGGCCCTCGCCGTCGCGATCGCGGCATCATGGTTCGGCGCTTGCGGACGATCGGAGCCGCAGGCGAGCCGCGAGCGAGCGCCGCTGTCGCCGACGCTCGGCGATGCCGCGCGCGCTGCAACGCCGTCACCGCTTCCGCCGGGAACGCGGCAGCTGATCACCGTGATCGTACCCACCTGGGATGCGACCACCGCCGAGCTCCGGCTGTGGACGCGCGCCGGCACCGCGTGGAAGCCCACCCGACCGGCGTGGCAGGGTGTCATCGGCAAGACCGGCGCTGCGTGGGGCGTCGGCCTGCACGGGCGCGGCGCGCCGACGGGCCGCACGGGTCCGCTCAAGCGCGAAGGTGACGGTGCGTCTCCCGCCGGGGTGTTTGCGCTCGCCGGCACCTACGGCTACGCAGCGAAGCCGCCGGCCGGGGCTGGGTTGCCGTACACGCAGGTCGATGCGAGCTGGAAGTGCGTCGACGATTCGCGATCGCGCCACTACAACCAGATCCTCGATCAGCGGACGACCCGGCCGGAGTGGACGAGCGCGGAGGACATGCGCCGCAGCGACGAGCTCTACACGTGGGTGGTCGACGTCGCTCACAACGCCGCACGGGGTCCCGGCGACGGCAGCTGCATCTTCCTCCATGTCTGGGGCGGCCCCGACTCGCCGACCGTCGGCTGCACGGCGATGGCCGAGGCGACGCTCGCAGAGCTGCTCGCGCGGCTCTCGCCCGGCGATCTGCCCGCACTGGTCCTGCTTCCGCGGGCGGAGTACGACGCACTCGCCGCGGTGTGGGACCTGCCACGCTGATCGTGTGGCGCAGCAGCGCGATGTGGCGTGGGAGCACGTCGTCGACACCGGGCCCCCCGAGCGTTTTCTCACCCTTAGGAAAAACCTTACGGGGGCATGTCGAGTGCATCCAGGTGGGCGCTTGGCCACGCAGGCGGTCGACCGCCTCGACGAACAGACCCGGCATCTCCATGCAGACATGGAGAGGGAAGCCGCTGCATTGCTCTCCGCGACGACCGCGGAGGAGTACCAGCGCTACCTCGCGCGGACCTACGGCTTCATCGCCCCGCTCGAGCGGTGCCTGCTCGACACTGCGGGCCTCGACCCCTATCTCGACGATCGCCGACTCCGCAAGCACCTGCTGATCGAGCACGATCTACAGGCGCTGGGATTGAGGGCGCTCGAGCTCCAGTCGATCCCGCAGTGCATGTGGATTCCCTGGTTCGACAATCCATTCAGCGCGCTCGGATGGGCCTACATCATCGAGCGGATGACCCTCGACCATCCGAACCTGTTTCGTCACATCGCGACGACTCTGCCCGGCGAGGCCGCGTTTGCCGCGAGCTTTCTCAAGGCCTATGCGGGCACGACGCACGAGATGTGGCAGAGCTTCGCTTCGGGCATCGAGCTCGCGAGCGCGGAGCCCGGCAACTACGAGCTCGTGCTCGACGGCGCGCGAGCGGGTTATCGCTACTTCAAGCGCTGGCGCAACACGATCGACGGCAAGGCGCTGTCCGGACCGCACACGCCAACGGGTGAGCAGGCACCACTCGCTCGCGAAGCCGAGGATGTCACTCCGACTTCTGTCGTCGAAGACGCGTGAGTAACGTTCGTGTCATGGAGTGGAGTGTGGCCACGCGCGCGTCGAGCACCGCGTCCGCGCGTGGACGCGCAGCGTGCAGCACCCCGATGAACGTGATGCAGTCGCAACCCTGTGGAGCTTCACGATCCACATGCCCGATGCTGTACTCGCGAGACCTGCACGGCGCCGTGGCATGAGCCTTGGATCCTGTGGAGCCGGGTGTTCAAAGCTCTGATCGTCGACCACGAGTCGGCTAGCTCGAGGACCGTGTGCGATGCGCTGGCAGATGCCGGCTGCGTCGATATCGAGACCGCGTCCTGCGAGCAAGCGCTGGCGCTCTTGCACGGGGGCGCGGATCCCGACATCGCCGTGTTCGCTCTGAGCGCATCCCGGATCGACGACGTCCAGCGCTTCACGCGAGCTGCACGCGAGCTTCCGGTCCTGGTTCTCTGCGACGAACGTCACATGGATTCCGTCCTGCTCGCCGGCGCTGCAGAGTGCGTGACCACGCCCGTGCGATCGCGGGAGCTCCTCGCACGGATCCGCGGAGTGCTCCGCCATCGCGCGGATTCTCGTGACCGCGCGCATCGCGAGCGACGCATGTCCGACGCCATCGTGGCGCTCGAACGCGAGAAAGAGGATCTCGAGCGACGCGCGTGTGTCGACTCACTGACCGGAGTGGCGAATCGCCGACACGCGCTGTCCCTGCTCGAATCCGAGTGGCGACGCTCGATCCGCGATCACCACCCGCTCGGTGTCGTGATGATCGACCTCGATTGCTTTCACACGTTCAACGAGCAGTACGGCCACCTCGGCGGTGACGACTGCCTGCGGCTCGTCTGCGAGGCGATGGTCAACTGTCTTCGCCGGCCGTCGGACCTCCTGGGTCGGTATGGCGGCGAGGAGTTCATCGCCGTGCTCCCGGATACCGACGCCGTGGGTGCCAACATCGTCGCTGAACGCCTGCGCGCTTCGGTCGAAGCTCTTGCCATCCCGCACGCCGCCTCGAGTTGCGCACACGTGGTGACCATCACGGCCGGATTCGCCTCGCTCCGGCCGGGCCCGGATCTCGGAATGGATCGGCTGATCGCCGCCGCCGATGGCGCGCTGCTCCGCGCCAAGACCCATGGCCGTAATCGCGTCGGCGGTGATGCACCGCTGGTCCGGCCGTCGCGGGTCTCCGCGCAGCGCTGGCAGCGCTTCGAGCCGGTGCACGCCGATCCGTGGTTTGCCGATCGGATCCC
The DNA here is from genome assembly GCA_013813945.1 of Deltaproteobacteria bacterium. Taxonomy (GTDB): domain Bacteria; phylum Myxococcota_A; class Polyangia; order Haliangiales; family Haliangiaceae; genus JABFXX01. The sequence goes on from JACCQV010000719.1 coordinate 10,773, forward strand.
GAGGTGCCTGAGCGAGGCACATGCCGGTGCCCGCTCGATCGTCCAGGCACTCCGTGCGAACGAGCCGGGCTCGATCCTCGAGACCGCGAACCGACTGAGGTCCGCAGTGCACGCTCTGGGGCTGTCCAGTCTCGAGGCTCTCGTCGTCGACCTCGAACGGGCTGCGAGAGCGTCCGAGCTCACCGCTGCACGGGAAGCCGCCGACGCGCTGATCCAGTATGTCACGCACGTGCAGGTGATCTACCGCCGGGTGAACGACACGGCTGCTGCTGGCGGGGCCGCACCCTCGTTGTAACGAGCTATCCTCGGATCGATGGAGTGGTCGTCGGTCCTTCGTGCCCTCGCAGGCGGAGCCCTGATCGGACTCGCGGCTTCGATCGCGCTGCTCGCCCACGGCAAGATCGCCGGGATCAGCGGCGCGCTCGGCCGCATGTTCGCCGCCGACGGCGGACGCAGCTTCCGCATCCCGTTCGTGATCGGCCTCGTGGTCACCGGGATCGTGGCGGCGATCATCGCGCCGGCCTCGATCGGGGCGGCTGTTCGTGGCACGCCGCTGCTCGCAGTCGCTGGCGTGCTCGTCGGCGTCGGGACGGCGCTCGGGAATGGATGCACGAGCGGCCACGGCGTGTGCGGACTGTCGCGGGGATCGGGGACATCCCTCGCCGCGGTCCTGACGTTCATGGTGACGGGCGCGATCACCGTCGCGATCCTGGGGGCCTCCTCGTGAAGCCAGTCGTCGCCCTCCTCACGGGAGTTTTGTTCGGGGTCGGCCTCCTGATCTCCGGAATGGCCACGCCGGCGAAGGTCATCGGATTTCTCGACGTCGGCGGCGCCTGGGATCCATCGCTCGCGTTCGTCATGGCCGCCGCGATCGGCGTGCACGCGCCGCTCGTGTGGCTGGCCCGCCGCCGCTCGGCGCCGCTGTTCGACGCGACGTTCGACTGGCCTGCCGTTCGCCGGATCGATCTCCGGCTGCTCTCGGGCGCGGCGATCTTCGGCGTCGGCTGGGGGATCTCCGGTTACTGCCCCGGCCCCGCGCTCGTCAGCGTCGGTGCCGCGACGACGCCCGTTCTCGTGTTCGTCGGTGCGATGTTCGCGACCGTGGTCGCGACCCACGCGATCCTCGCGCGGCGCTAGATCTCACGCTCACGTCATCCGGCCGCCGTCGCGCAGAGCAGTCGGAACCAGAACGCTCGGCTCGCCGGTGGTGATCATCCAGAGCTGGTGCGCGGCGCGAGTGACACCGATGTGCAGGAGGTGCCGCGCCCAGTGCTGATCGGGATAGCTCGCCTTGTTGACGTCGACCATCACGACGTAGTCGAACTCGAGGCCCTTGACCGAGGTGACATCGGTGATGTCGATGCCGGGCTGGAAGTTGAACTCGTCGCGGCGGACGCGGCGTAGCGCGGGGACCTCGGCGCGGCGCAGTCCCTCGAAGTACGCGTCCGCCTGCTCGGGATGGCGCGAGATCACCGCGCAGGATGCGGTCGGCTCGCGTGCCATGAGGTTGCGAAGCGCATCACTGAGGAAGGCGACTGCCTCACCGAGATCACCGAACTCGTGGAGCTCGACGGGCTCCCCGGGCCGCGCGGCGAGCGGATCCTCGGGCGCGAGCTCGGGACCGAGGATCTCGCGTGCGAGGTGCATCACCTCCGCGGTCGAGCGATAGGACAGCTTGAGCGGCCGGACGATCGGCGGCTGCGTTCCTGGCGCCGACGGTCCGGCGATCGCGTGGAGCAGCTCCGCCCAGCCCGAGAAGTTGTTGTCGAAGACGAGGCGCTGCGCGGTGTCACCGGCGATGGTGACGGAGCGCTTCGTGGTGTCGCCATCCGGTGCATTCACCGCCTCGACGAGGACCTTGGTCTCGAGCGCGGAGCGATCCTGCGCCTCGTCGATCGCGACGTGCTCCCAGATCAGCTCATCGCCGCTCGGCAACACGAGGCCGCCGCGCTTGAGCTGGAGCAGGCGCAGGAGGATCGGATCATCTTCGTCGTCGAACCGGCCGGCCGGATCATCGTCGTCGCCGGTCAGCGCCTGGCCTTCGGAATCGAGGATCGGATTGCCCTCTTCGTCAGCGGGCGCCTTCTGCGGCTTCGCCAGCTGGCGCTTCATCCAGTCGACGACACGCGAGATGTCCTTGGGTGTGACGTCGGTGCCCGCGAACCCCTCACCGAGCACGACCGGATCCGTGAACATCTCTGCCCAGTCGAGGACGACGTCGTCCGCCCGCTTCTTCCAGCGCTTGACGAAGCTCTCGATCGAGACGCGCACCGTGGGCTCGAGCTCGGCCTTCTTGACCCAGCCGTTGAGGCCCGAGAGCCGCGGAACGAGCGGGCGCTTCAGCAAGCGGTTCCACTCGGCAACCGCCGGTGCGTAGAGCTCTGCGAGCTCGCCGCCGATCTCCGCCGCCTGCTTCTCGACCGCGGTGACGAGCATCTGGAGCAGCTGCGGATGCTTCTTGACCCGCGAGACGTGCTCGGGTGGATCGTCGTTGTACTTGGTCGGAGCATCGGGGAGACAACGCATCCGCGTCGATCGCGCCCAGCCCGTGTAGGTCACGACCGGCACGCCCGCGACACCGAGGGACGGCAGCACGCCGGAGACGTACCGGACGAGCGCCTGCGAAGGCACGACGAACAGCGTGTTCGAGCCTCGGAAGCGACGCGGGTCCTGGAAGTTCAGGTACGCGATCCGGTGCAGTGCGACCGTGGTCTTGCCGGAGCCGGCACCGCCCTGGATCACCACGATGCCGCTGCCCGGCTGCGTGATCAGCTCGAACTGTTCCTTGTCGATCAGCGCCGCGATCTCGGGCAGCGCCTTGTCCGCGCGCGCCGCGCCATGATGGATGCCGAGCTTGCCCTTGTCGCGTGGAACCGCGACGGGCCGCGACGCCTTGCCCATGCCGCCGTGGAGGACCGGCGCGATCTGGCCGACCGCCTGCACCCAGTTGCCGCGTGCGTCCTTGAGGTACGTGCCTTGCGGCGCGCCGATCCGGCGGAGATTGCCTTTGTGAATGGAGAGATTGCGCCGCGCCTCGACCATGCCCTCGACACGGCGACCCGCGATCTCTTCCTCGTAGTCGTCGCCCTCTTCGTATCGATAGTAGATCCGCGACACCGGCGCGTTGCGCCAATCCACGATCTGCACGTTGGACTTGCGATCGATGAAGCCGCGCTTTCCGACCATCACGTCCTTGCTCTGACCATGCTCCTTGAGCCGCATGTGAGCGAAGTACGGGGACGAGACGTCGATCGGCAGCGACTGCCCGCCGCCGAGCCGGGATGCCAGCGCCGCTAGCCGCGTCATCTGCTCGATCAGCGGCGGGAGATCCTCTGGCCGCGCCTCGGCAATCTGATCGCGGAGCGACAGCAGATCGGCATCGAGATCGCCGGCGCCGATCCTGGGGCGGTCATCCTCGTCTCCGAGAGCCACCCGGGCCTGGACTTGACCGAACAGGCGCTCCTCGTCCGCGATGATGTTCGCGCCGGGACTGCCTTTTTCGACCTCGTTACCCATGGTGGACGGGCGAATCTATCCAAATCGCTGGGGGTCGCAACCCCGTGGCTGCATCCAAACCCGCGCCGCTGGCGAACTGCTCTTCGGGGCGCCTCACTGCCCATCCGGAGCACATGCCTGCAACTACCTGGATCCAGAGCGTTACCGTCGAGGGAAACCGATCCGGGGCGGCGGTCGTACGATCCGGGATGAGTGAACGCTTGGGCGCCTACACGCTGCTCCAGACCCTGGGTCAGGGCGGCATGGCGGATGTGTACCTGGCATCGACTGCCGGGATCGACGCGCACGTCGCAGTCAAGGTGCTCAGCGCGCAGCGCTCGCTCGACACCGAGTCCTGCGCCCTGTTCCTGGACGAAGCACGCGTCGTGCGGATGCTCGATCACAAGAACATCGCGTCCGTGCTCGACGTCGATGTCAGCGGGGGCCGCCACTACCTCGCCATGGAGTACATCCACGGCGCGGATCTCCGGGAGGTCCTGGTCACCTGCGCGCAGAAGAGCTCGTTGCCGAGCTACGAGTTCTCGCTCTCGGTCGTGGCGCAGGCCGCCGCCGGTCTCGACCACGCACATCGGCGCTGCGATGCAGACGGTAAGCCGCTGCACCTCGTGCACCGCGACGTGTCGCTGACGAACATCATGGTCGGCCATGACGGTACGGTGAAGGTCGTGGATTTCGGGATCGCGCGATCCACGTTGTCATCGGTCCACACCTCGCCGGGCATCGTTCGTGGCAAGCCGAGCTACATGTCTCCCGAGCAATGCCTCGGTGACAAGGTCGGCCACCGCACCGACGTCTTCGCCCTCGGCATCGTGCTGTACGAGCTGACCACCGGCGCGCGCTGCTTCGCGGGCAAGAGCGACTTCGAGCGCATGCTCGCGGTCGTCCAGGGCGACTACATCGCGCCGAGCGACCTGATCGCGGACTACCCGCCCGAGCTCGAGAAGGTCGTGCGCACCGCGCTCGCGGCCAATCCAGAGCTGCGCTACGCGTCGTGCGCGGCGCTGATCGAGGCGATCGAGCGCGTCACGATCGATTGCGGCTGGCGCGCCGATGCTGCCTCCGTCCAGCGCACCATGCACGAGCTGTTCGGAGACGTGAAGGCTCCGTGGATCTCCGTCGACGATGAGGCGCGCACGATCGAGAACATGGTCCTCCCGATCTCCGCGCTGCCGACCGCAAAGATCACGCGCCCGGACCGGTTCCCCCGCGGGACCTTGGCCGACATGTTCGACCCGAAGCACTGGGTCGCCGACGACGACGATGCGGTGACGCGTGGCCGCCGGTCGATGCGCCGGTCGTCGAGCCCGTACCTCGCGGCGTAGGCCGGAGCACGGTAGGCTGGGTCGTGCTCCGGGTGGCCCTGTTCGCGATCGCGCTGACGGCGTGTAGCGAACGTGCGCGTCCACCGGCGTTCGAGCCGTGTCCCACCGGCGACGCATGCGACGAGATCGCGCACGAGCTCGACGAAGCAGGCGACGTCGGTGGTGCATTGGTCGCGTGGGGTCACGGCTGCTCGCTCGGAAATGCCAAGGCGTGCTTCAACGCCGGAGCGATCTGGCGCGACGGCCGCGCGGGCCCCAAGGACTGGGCGCGGGCACTCGTCCGCTTCGAACGCGGCTGCGAGCTCGGTCTCGCGATCTGCTGTGGCAACGTCGGGCTCGCGTACATCGAAGGGACCGGCGTCGCCGTCGACGTCGCGCGCGGCAATGCGTTGCTCGCGAGCGCGTGTTCGGGTGGGTTCGGCCTCGCGTGCTCGAACCTCGCGGTCTCGTACCGCGACGGTAACGGCTTCCCCGCGGATCCGAAGCGCGCGTACGAGCTGTTCGCGAAGGGCTGCGACGGAGACGATGCGATGGGCTGCACGGAGCAAGGCGTGGCGCTGATTCGCGGCAGGAACGTCGCGATGGATCCGCCGCGCGGCGCCGCGCTGTTTGCCAAGGCGTGCGGGATCTCCGCACAGGACTGCTATCACCTCGGCC
>JACCQV010000726.1 GCA_013813945.1 Deltaproteobacteria bacterium
GACGACGAGTGGGACTGGGACGAGCTCGAGGACGCGCTCCAGGAGCAGTTCCAGGCGCAGTTCGATATCCAGCCCGGAACTCCCGACGAGGTCGCCTCGCAGGTGTGGCCCGTCATCGAGGAGACGCTCGCGGAACGCGAGCAGAAGTTCGGCGAGGTCAACGGCGGCGACAAGGCGCGCGGCCGGACCTGGCTCATGTACTTCCAGCGCACGTTCTGGCTCGAGGAGATCGATCAGCAGTGGATCGAGCACCTCAAGACGATGGATGCGTTGCGCGAAGGCATCGGCCTCCAGGGCTACGGTCAGAAGGATCCGAAGAAGGAGTACAAGCGGATCGGCTTCGACATGTTCAGCGAGATGATGGGCCGCATCCAGGCCAACGCGATCGGCAAGCTGTTCAAGGTTCAGCTCGAGCGCAAGCAAGAGGCTCAGGTCCCCGCGATCCAGGAGAAGGAGCGGGACATGGAGGAGCGCGGCGTCGCCGGCAAGTCCGAGGACGAGACCGAAGCGAGCGATGGCGACGGAGCCGCGCAGCAGCGTCGGCCCGCACGTCGCTCGCAGGGCGGCATGGCACGCGCCGACGGTGGCGAGCCCAAGGGCGAGACTGTCCGCCGCGAGAAGCCCAAGGTCGGCCGCAACGATCCGTGCCCGTGCGGATCGGGCAAGAAGTACAAGAAGTGCCACGGCAAGGACGAGGAAGCCGCGGCGACGGAGTAGCGCCAATCACTAGCGCGACGCGTCAGGCGTGATCTCACGACGCGCCGATGGATCTTGGACGACTGCGCGTGGATACTGCGTCGACCTATGCGCATCGGCGTCCCCAAAGAGATCAAGACCCAAGAGTTCCGCGTCGGCATGACCCCCTCGGGGGTCGCCACCCTGACCGCGCGCGGTCACAAGGTTCTCGTCGAGCAGGGAGCGGGCCTCGGCTCGTCGATCCCCGACGAGGCGTACGTCAAGGCAGGCGCACAGATCGTTCCGACCAAGGAAGAGGTCTGGGGCGCGGACATGGTGGTCAAGGTCAAGGAGCCGATCGCGCCCGAGTTCGCGCTGATGCGGAAGGACCTGCTGCTGTTCACGTACCTCCACCTCGCGGCGGCGGCGGAGCTCGGCAAGGAGCTCTTGACCCGCGGCGTGAACGGCGTGGCGTACGAGACGATCGAGCCGAGCCCCGGTGACCTCCCGCTGCTGACGCCGATGAGCGCGGTCGCCGGTCGGATGTCGGTCCAGGCGGGCGCGACGTACCTCGAGCGCATGCGCGGCGGCAAGGGCGTGCTCCTCGGCGGCGTGCCGGGTGTCAAGCGCGGCCGCGTCACCGTCATTGGTGGCGGCGTCGTCGGTGCGAACGCGGTGAAGATGGCCGTCGGCCTCGGTGCGAACGTCACCGTGCTCGACGTCAACTTGAAGACGCTCGCATACCTCGACGACATCTACGCGGGTCGCGTGTCGACCCAGTACTCCGACCCGCTCAGCATCGAGCGCGCGGTGCTCGAGAGCGATCTCGTCATCGGCGCCGTACTGCTGCCGGGCGCCCGCGCGCCGCGGCTCGTGACCGAGCAGATGCTGAAGGAGATGGAGCCCGGCTCCGTGATCGTCGACGTGTCGATCGATCAGGGCGGCTGCGTCGAGACGGCGCGGCCGACCTATCACGACAACCCGACGTACGTGGTTCACGACGTGATCCACTACATGGTCGCGAACATGCCGGGCGCGGTGCCCCGGACGTCCACGTACGCGCTGACCAACGCGACGATCAAGTACGTGGTCAAGCTCGCCGACCTCGGTCTCGAGAAGGCGATCTCGGATACCCCGCACATCGTCAGCGGCCTCAACACCTACAAGGGTGGCGTTCCGCACGCGGCGGTCGCCGAGGCGCTCGGCGTCAAGCACGAAGCCTTCCGGATCTAGTTTCAAACCCCGTGCACGTGCACGTGTCACGTGCTCGTCCACGTCCACGTCCACGACGCGGGGGCGTCCGGCGAGCGTCCCCACTGCTGGCCCCTGCCCGGTCCAAGCGCGAACGCGATCTCGGAGGCCGGACCGTGCCGCCGTCTCCCGGGGGGGGCCGCAGCCCCGAGCACGAGCACGTGCACGTGCACGCCCTAAAGATCAGCAATTCCCGCAATCTGTGACCACGACCAAACCGCGAGGTTTTCGGGAACAATTGCTGGGTGGGCACAGGTAGACAGCCACACAGCATGCTGGCAGCTCGCGAGAAGCGCGCGGAGTTCGAGCGCCAGGCGCTCGTCCATACCGACGCACTGTATGGCGCGGCGTACCGCCTGACCCGCAATCCTCGCGACGCGGAGGATCTGGTTCAGGATGCGCTGTTGCGGGCCTACCGGTTCTGGGATTCATTCGAGCAGGACTCGAACTGCAAGGCATGGCTCCTGCGCATCGTCACCAATACCTTCATCAACGAGTACCAGCGGAAGAAGCGCAGCCGCGAGGTGCTCGATGCTGCGAGCGCCGAGCAAGACGCGACGGACGGTGTCCTCGTGCACGCCGACGCCAGCGATCGCCAGACGCCCGAGCGCGCGCTCCTCGACCGCAGCGTGTCCGACGACGTCCAGCGCTCGCTCGATGCGCTCCCCGATGACTTTCGCACCGCCGTCGTGCTGTGCGACGTGCAAGGCCTCTCCTACAAGGAGATCGCCGAGATCATGCACACCCCCGTCGGCACCGTGATGAGCCGACTGTTCCGCGGACGCAAGCTGCTCGCTGCAGCACTCCGCGAGTTCGCGACGACGCAGGGCTACGTGCGCGACGAGGCGCCGAAGCCGGGCGAGACCGCCGACCCCAAGGACAAGACGATCGACCTCGATGCGTACCGCGCGCAGAAATCGCGGGAGGGTTCTTCATGAGTCTCTGTGCAAGCATCGACACACTCTCGATGGCCTACCTCGACGACGAGCTCGCCGCGGAAGAGCGGCGCGAGCTCGAGCTGCACCTCGTCGACTGTGCCAGCTGCAAGCTGCACCTCGACGCGGAGCGCGCCGACCTCCAGCTCCTGCGCGTGGCCCTGGTGCCTCCGCCCGCCCCCGATACCGTCAAGGCGAAGATTGCCCGCGCGCTCGACAGCGAGGATCAGCGAGCCGCGCGTGCCGGCCGCAAGCGCTGGGCACGTTATGCGCTGCCCGCCACCGCCGTCGCTGCGGCCGCAGCCGCCCTGCTCCTGTTCGTTGGCATCGGGATGAAGCAGCCGCACACCCAGGCCATTGCGACGGTGACCCACGAGGTCGTACGGCAGCAGACCCGCCCCCTCCCCCTCGAGGTCCAGGGCGCGAGCACCGGCTCGTGGCTGCGCGAGCATTTTGCACCGGTCGAGCCTCCGCAATTCGACGAGCCGGGCATCCAGCTGATCGGAGCCCGCGCCACGGCCGTCCAGGGCCACGACGCCGCGCTGCTGCGCTACCTGGTCAACGTCGGGATCAACCGGGTGTCCCTGACGGCGGTGCTGATTGTCGACGTGCGCCAGGACATGCTGAACGGCGGAGAAGCCGTCCGCATCGGGAACCTGACGCTCCACCTCGCGGACGCCGACGGCCAGCCGGTGGTCACCTACGTCGATGACAAGCGCATCGGCTACGTCTTCACCTCGGAGCGGATGACGATGAAGGAGCTGCTCTCCATCGTCGTGACGTCGGACTTGATCGGTCGCGCCCAACAACAGCTGCGCTAGGTCGGGTATCATGCCGGCGGGGCATGAACCGACGCATCCTGCTGATCGACGCCGATCCTGGGTTCTTGCAGACCCTTAGCGATACCCTCAGCCGGTACGCGTTCGACGTCGTGAACGAAGCCGATCCTGATCAGGCAGTCCTGCTCGCAAGCGCAGAGGCGCCTGCGTTGCTGATCGTCGGGGTCGATGAACCCGACAAGCACGGGTTCAAGGTCTTCCAGAAGTGCAAGAAGGGCACTCTGGCGAAGGTCCCGATCATGCTCGTCACCTCGACGGTCACGGCCGAGAGCTTCGCCAAGCACAAGAGCCTCAAGACGCACGCGGACGAGTACCTCGACAAGCGGTCGGTCACGCGCGACGAGCTGCTGAATAAGATCGACGCGCTGATCACGCTGGGCGATCTAGAGATCGACGACAGCCTCGACATCCCGGTCGAGGTCGACGACATCCCGATGGCGGACGACGGCGACATGGTCCTCGAGGAAGAGCTCGGCGCCGACGACCTCGGTGGCGACTTCGGCGACGACCCACACTCTCCTCACTCGATCAGCGGCGCTGCGAACCTCGTCGACGATCCACATCCAGAACCGGCTGCGGTCGAAGCGCGGCGCGTTGACTCGATGGTCGACGCCGACATCGAGGACGCGTTCGGCGGGATGCTCGGCGACGACTACGTCGAGCCGACGTCGGAGCCGCCAGCCGCAGAGGCGGTCGCAGACCCCATCCCCGAACCGATCGGGGAGCCGGAGCCCGAGCCGGAGCCGATCAGCGAGCTCGCGGCCGAGACCCAGGTCGGGGCTGAGACCGCGCTCGCGGATCCGGATCCGGAGGCCCAGGCGATTCCCGAGCGAATGGGCGAGGCCACGGTGCCGCCGCCGTTTCGCGACGATCCGGTCGAGGAAGCCGTCCCCGGAGCGATCCACGACGGAGGGCTCTCGGCCGACGGAGACGACAACGTCAACGAGTTCGACAATCCGAACGAGCAATCGACGCGTGGTCCCGAGGAGCTCGACGAGGATCTCGGCCAGCGGCTGCGATCCTCGGATCGCGCGATCGCGGTCCCGCTCGCCGACGTCGAGGACTTCCACAGCGAGGAGGCCCCTGTCTCGCAGCCCGACCCGGTCGAGCACGTCGAGCAAGCCGAAGAGGCGGAGCTCGGCGAGGGCGTGCGGGTCGCGACCGGATACGAGTCGTCGCCTGCGATCCAGCTCGACGATCTCGATCTGCAGCCGGTCGACGAGAGCGAGAGCGCGATCCTCGAAGAGGATGGCCTCGAAGACAGCGCCATTCCCCAGCCGGTGCCGCACGCCAACCTGCGCGAACGCGATCCGGAACCCGAGCCTCCGGCACCCGAGCCTCCGGCACCCGAGCCCCCGGCGCTCGAGTCTTCGCGGCCGAAGTTCATCCAGGCCGGGACGACCCTCGGCATTCCCCCGGGCCCCGGACCCGCGCGGACCTCGAGCACGCTCAACGTCGTCGACCTGGGCCTCGACCAGATCGCGCAGGATGCGGATCGCGACCAGTCCGGAGTCCACGACCGGCGCGAGCTCCGCAAGATCAACGACCTCGAGCGCCAGCTCACGCAGCTCAAGGCGGAGCTCGAGCGTGCCCGCGCGACGGCTGAATCGACGACGCGCACCGGCGGCCGCGAAGGCGACTTCCTGAAGCTTCGCGAGAATCTGCTCAACCAGCAGAAGGAGCTCCAGAAGGCGAAGGACGAGCTCGCCGCGCGCGATCGCGAGCTCGGCACTCTCAACGACCGGCTCGCGGAGATCCAGCAAGCCAAGACCACACTCGAGGCGAAGAGCCTGGATCTCGAGCAGCGTGGCGCGGCGGACTCGACCCGGGTCGCCGCGGTCGAAGCACGTGAGCGTGCGCTCTCCGCGCAGCTCGCGACCGTCCAGCAGGAGCTCGCCGCGAAGACGCAGACGGCGGATCACGCCGAGACCGTGCGCAACCAGCTCGAGCGCGACGTCGCGAACGAGCGCGCGCTGCGCGCATCGAGTGCGTCGGACGCCGAGCGCTCGTTGCGCGTCGAGCGAGAGCAGATGATCGCGCGTCACCAGGGCGAGCTGATGACGCTGCGCTCCGACGCTGCCGTCGCGCAGGAGCACGCGCTGGCCGCGCTGCGCGCCGAGCTCCAGGGAGCTCAGGCGGCGGCGGCGGCGGCGGCGGCCGATGCCGGACGTCGGGCGGCTGCGGTCGAGGCGGAGGCCGCGGTCGCACAGCTCGAGCAGCGCCAGGCCGCGGAGCTCGAGCGGCTCGAAGAGGCGCAGCTCGCTGCGATCGCGCAGAAGGCTACCGAGCTCCAGCAGCTCGAGGACGAGCACGTCACGGCGCTGGCTCAGAAGTCGGTCGAGATCCAGCGGCTCCAGGACGCGCTCGCATCAGCGCAGGGCGACAAGACCGCTGAGCTCCAGCGGCTCGGCGACGAGAGTGCCGGCAAGATTGCCCGGCTCACGGGCGAGCGAGATGCCGGGATCGAGAAGGCACGGGCCGAGGCACAGCGCGCGATCGAGGAAGCCCGGGCCGAGTCTCAGCGTGCGATCGAGGAAGCCCGGGCCGAGGGTCAGCGCGCGGCCGAACAGGCGCGAGCCGACGCGACGGCTCAGGCCATCACAGCGTCAGCTGCCAACGATCGAATCGTCGCCGAGCTGCGTGGCGAGATCGCGCGTTTGCAGGGCGATGCCGAGGCCGCAGAGACCGAGCACACCGAGGCATTCCAGCGGGCGGCCGCGAACCAGGCCGCGGCACTGGCAGAGCAAGCGACACTGCACAACGCGGCGCTCGCAAAACGCGAGAAGGAGAACGTCGCAGCGCGTGAGGCCGAGGCGGCCGCGCACGCCGCGTCGCTCGAGGAGCTACGGGCGGAGCTGGAGCGCCAGTCCGCCGCGCATGGCGTGAAGCTCGAGGTCGCAAAGCGCGAAGTCGACCTGATGATCGAGCAGCACGAGCTCGCGAAGACCCAGCTCGTCGAGCAGCAGCGCCGAGACGCCGATGGGCTGGCCGCGCAGCACCGCGACGAGCTCGCGAAGGTCGCAGCCGACAAGCAACGCGCACTCGATGACATCGAGCGTGCCTCGGCGGAGCACCGCGTCGCCGTCGAGCGAGCCGCAGCGCAACATCGCGACGAGCTCGCCGCCCAGAAGGAAGCGGCCGATCGCGAGCTCGCCGAGCTCCGCTCGGCGCTGCAGGCTGCGAAGAAGTCGATCGAGGACGCCACGGC